>DASSCD010000059.1:0-7191 GCA_035698005.1 Gaiellaceae bacterium
CGCGCACCGCGCGAGCATCTCACGCCTTGCATCTCGCGTCGCCGTGGCGGAAGATTTCGGGCGCGATACCGGTCCTGTATCGAGAGGGCGGATGATCCGCCACCGAGCCCGAGGGAGGTCGGCATGTCCGACGAGCAGACACCCATCCGCGACGAGGACGAGGACGTCGAGGCGCACAAGTTCATGACGGAGGAGCCGTCCGACGACGACTCCGGCAAGACGAAGGCGAAGTTCAAGATGAAGACGAAGACCAAGACCTCGGACGAGCTCGGCGACGAGCTCGGCGACCGCGCGAAGTTCTAGGCGCTTCATCGAACCATCCGGGTTTGGACGCGGCCTCCCACGGGAGGCCGCTGTCGTCTCGCGACGCGGCATGCGGGTAAGAGACCGAGCGCTGGCGAGGCCGGACGCTTGGCGAAATGGAACCGACGGCCGTTCCTCTTTCCCCGAAGACCGTGGCCCCCTCTGTGACGGGCAACCACGCGCCCGGCCTCGCGTGGAGTATGCGCCTCGCCACGCGCGAAGAAAAGGGCTCCCGGCACGCGCGGGCGGTAGCCTTCCGGCCGATGGTCGCCGGGATGGCCGAGTTCACGGGGCCGGTGACGCAGATCGCGGAGATCGCGCGCATCGCCGGCGAGGCCCTCGAGGGCTGGCTCCGCGACGTGGACGGCTACCTGGGGTTGGTCATGCTCACGGACGAGGAGTCGCACACCGCGCGCGTGATGACCTTCTGGGAGTCGGCGGAGGCCGAGGCGCGCTCGCGCTCGACCCGGCAGACGATGCGCGAGCAGCTCGCGGGGACTGCGGGACTCGACGTCGTCGACTACCGCGTGTGGGAGGTCCCGGTCTGGGAGATCCTCGCCGCGGCCTCGCCCAACTAGAGGCTTGATGTGAAATTCCCGCGGCGTCCGGGACCGCCACGACACGGCGGTCGTGACGGCCTCGGACCACGCGCCAATTTCACATCAAGCCTCTGGCGCTTCCCCTTTGCGCCGACGTGCACTAGCGTAGGCGCGTCCACGTGAAGGAGGGCGGCATGCGCTACGAGTCGTCGGTCACTGCGATCTCCTGGATCCCGTCGGAGGCGATCACGGGGATGCCCAAGCTCCCGTTCGAGCTCGGCATCGGCAAGTACGACGAGCCGCCGCCCGACCGGCTGGAGGAAGGCGACCTCGAGCGGCTGCGCGACGAGGATCGCTTCCGGGAGGCGAACCTGCTCAAGGCGTGGATCGAGGTCGACGACGCCCGAAACATCGTCGCCTACGGCCACAAGGGCGACGGCCTCGTCGGCACGACGACCTTCCGGCTGCCGTTCAAGGTCACGTTTCGCGGGGTCGCGTTCGAGGTCCTGCGGCCGGAGCCCGAGGTACGGGCGAGCTCGGTCCGCTTCGTGCAGACGGTCGGCGGCCGCGCCGGCTTCCCGGCCCCGCGGCGCGTCCGGGGCAAGCCGTTCTTCCGCGTCCACTCGGCCACCGCCTGGACGACGCTCGCGCTGACGATCGGCGTCGACGGGACGTCGTTCCACGAGGTCGTCGGGGCGAGCGCGTTCCCGCGCCACTGGATCTATGACAAGGACGGGAACCTCGTCGAGAAGTCGGGCACGATCGACTTCGCGTCCTGGTACCGCGAGGCGCACGGCGAGAACACGCCGTGGGGCGACGAGGAGTCGGATGCGTTCGTGACGCAGGCGGAGAGCGCGATCGAGCGCGAGCTCTCGCGCGACCTGATGACGGCCGGGATCGAGATGGAGCGAAGCACGATCGAGCCGGGCGACACGCTCGTCGAGCAGGGCGAGCCCGGGAACGAGCTCTACCTCCTCCTCGACGGCGTGCTGGCCGTCATGGTCGACGGCGACGAGGTCGCGGAGATCGGGCCGGGCGCGATCCTCGGCGAGCGCGCGTCGCTCGAGGGCGGCAAGCGGACGGCCACGCTGATGGCGCGCACGCGCTGCCGGGTCGCCCTCATCCCGCCCGAGGTGATCGACCGGCAGGAGCTGGAGGACCTCGCCGCGACGCGCTCGGAGTAATGCGCCGGGCCCGTAGCCTTCGCTCGTGATCGCGGCGATGGCGAAGGTGACGGGGTCCGCCATCGGGCTGGCGGAGATCTCGCGGATGGCGAGCGAGAGCGTCGAATCCTGGCTCCGCCAGTACGAGGGCTACCGCGGGCTCGTCGTCCTCACCAACGAGGAGGCCCAGACGTCGCGCGTGCTCACGTTCTGGGACACCCCGGAGGCGGAGGCAGCCGCGCGTGCCAGCCGGGGCGCGATGCGCGACCAGATCGCCGCGACCGCCGGCATGGAGGTGGTCGAGTTCGGCGTGTGGGAGGTGGCGGTGTACGAGGTCGCCGCGTCGAGCGACGGAGACTCGTGATCGGCACACACGGCGTCGGCGGTCAGGTCCGCCGAGGCATGGCCAGATGTGCAACCCTTCCGGTCGAGACTTGATTCGGGCGGCAGTCCGCTCGACGAGGGAGGCCCCGGGGAACCGGGGCCTTTCTCATGGGTCGGGCGCGAGCGGCCTCGCGATCCCGGGGGCGAGCGAGAGGATGCGGTCGTCGTCGGTCACGAGCTCGACGGAGGCTGCCTCGGCGACTGCGAGGTAGGTGGCGTCGTAGGCGGTGAGCCCGCGCGCGATCCAGCGGGCGACGCTCTCGAGCGGCGGCTCGAGGAGCTCGAAGCCGAGGTCGTCGAGCGCGCCCGCGAGCGTCACGAGCGCCTCTTCACCGAGCTCCCAGCGTCTCCCCGCGACGTCTAGGAGCTCGAGGGGGAGAAGCGGCGGCGCCCACACGACGAGGTCGCCCGCCTCGTAGGTCGCACGGATCGCCCGCGCCTCGTCGACGTGGCGCTCCCCGGCTCCTCGGAACCACTTGAGGACGACCGAGGCGTCGAGGACGACCTCGCTCACCGCGTGTCGCGCCCGGCGCGGACGAGCTCGGTCGACTCGCCGGGAGCGGTCGTGCCGACGAGCGTGTCGAGGCGCTCGAGGGCGCGCCGGGCGGCGGCGGTCTTCCCGGGCCCGAGCTCGCGGGCGACGTCGCGGCCGGCGATCTCCGCGAGGTACGAGCTCCGGGAGAGGCCACGCGCACGCGCGACGCGGTCGATGCGGCGCAGGAGCGCCTCGTCGAGTGACACGAGCACCTTGGCCACGATCGCAGGATATCCGAGATATCTGCGCGAGTGTGTGGAGGCTTCGTGCGGACTTCGTGCCGGATCGGTGGCGAGTCAGTCGTCGCCGAGCGTGACCGTGAGGCCGGTCGCGCCGTCGTCCGGGTACAGCGCCTCGTACTCGTGCTGCTCCTCGAGCTCGTCCTGCGCCCAGGCCTCGTTGAAGCGCGTCGAGTAGTTGAAATGGAGCGTCGAGCCAGGCCCCGTCGCCTCGATCGTGCGGGCGACCGACTCGGGATGGGGGTGCTTCGTGTTCGTGCCGTTCGAGGAGAAGAGATGGCGGCTGCACTCGAGCGCGCCGAGCAGCGCGGGGGAGAGGTTCGCGCGGCTCCCGTGGTGCGGCACCTTGAAGGCGTCGAGCGCGAGCCGCTCGGCGTCGCGCTCGGCGAGGAGCCGGGTCACGCCGGCGAGCACGACGGAGGGGAACGCGTCCCCGGTCAGCAGCGCGCTCGTGCCGTCGTGCTCGAGGAGGAGCACGATGCTCGAGCCGTTCGCCTCGGCCGTGTCCTCCTTGAACGCGGACGCCGCGAGCGCGGCCACGTCGGGCGTCGTCCCGAGCGTCTCCAGCCCGGACGGCGGCGGCTCGGGACGCTCGACGATCGGCACCTCCGGGTCGAGCCCCGCGGCGACGACGGCCTCGAGCCAGCGCGGCCGCAGCTCGGCAAGCTCCTCGAGGCGGGGCCCCAGCACGGTGATCTCGAGCCCGCCGGCGAGCTCGACCCGCGGGAGCTCGCCCTCGTTCGGGATGACGACCGCGTCGCCGTCGAAAGCCTCGTTCCACTTCAGCTCGCGCTCGAGGATCGCCTGGGTGAGGAGCTCCCCCTCGACGGGGCCGAGCTCCTCGACGGTCGCGGGGAGGTGGCGCCACGCGTTGAACCAGACGTCCCCGTACGTCGCGCCGAGCGCGTCGTCGCGCACGAGCTCGAGGACGCCGGCGATGTGGTCCGAGTCCACGTGGGTGACGACGAGGAGCTCGAACCGCCGCTCGTCCGCGGGCAGCGACCCGATCCGCGCGCGCAGGCCGTCCTCGAAGGAGCCCTCGGTGCCACCGTCCACGATGATCCGCCGCGGGCTCGCGGCATCGCCGTACTCGATCCAGAGCGCGTCGCCGTTCCGCGCGGGGAGCATCTCGATCCTCAGCATCCCGTCACAGCTCCTTCCAGTCGTCGCCTGCGTCAGCGAACGGCTCCTGCGATCCGGCCGGATCGTCGACCTGCCCGCCGCGAAACGCGAACGAGACGCGGTCGAAGTCGACGAACGGCATCACGCGCAGCGCGCGGTCGAGGTGCTGCCCGGCCTCGGCCACCAGGCCACCGTTCTCACCGAATGCGTCCGGCGGCGCGCCCGCGTACTCGCGCAGGCGGGCGGCAAGGAGCGAGAAGCCGGTTGCGAAGACCGGCAATCCTCGCCGCGCGGCGTCGCACACGAAGCCGATCGCCGTGGCGTGGTCGCCCTCGAGGGCCGCCTCCTCGCCCGCGATGACCGCGCCGTCGGGAAGCCAGGGGAACATGCCGGCGAGGTTCCGCGGCCAGTGGTGGAGCCGGTCGACCTGGCCGGAGCGGAGGAGGGCGTAGCCGCCGAGCGCCGCGCCGAAGGGGTCCGCCATCTTCTGCTGCAGGAGCTGCTCGGCGTTCTGGATGACGCCTGCCGCCTCGACGAGGTGGCCGCCCTGCAGGTAGCGGGCGACGGCGTCGACCTGGGGGTGGTCCGGGAGCGACACGTCTGCCGTGAGGCCGCCTGGCGACCCGCCGAGGGTGAGCCGGCACGACTGGGAGCTCGTCGGGGCGTAGATCGGCAACGCGACCGTGAGCGGCACCTCGCCGTCCCGCGCGACCTGCGCGAACAGGATCCCCTCCCCGGAGGCCCGCACGGTGAGCTCCGCGCGCTCGCTCGTCGCCGCGAGCACGTCGAGCTGCGGCTCGTCGGGCTCGAAGCCCTGCTGCGTCCGTACGCGGAACCGCAGGAACCACCCGCTCGCCGGCGCGGGAGCAGCGTCGGCTCCGGCGGGCGGGCCTAACTCCTCCAGCCCGGGCGCAGGGGAGGCAGGAGGCGGTGGTGGGGGCGGCGGCTCGGCCGCCGCAGCCGGGCCTGCCAGCGCGAGCTCGGAGAGCTCGTTCGCGGCCACCTCGGTGACGCCGACCGAGCGCTCGCCGGAGGGAAGCGTCGCGCTGACGACGTACGTCCCTGCGGGCACCTCGACCTCCTCGCCGCAGGCGGGCGAGGCGACGAGCTCGAGCGTGGTCGAGTCGATGACGTTCACCTGCTGGCGGACGTACGGCTCGGTCGTGTCGAGCCGCACCTTCAGGGTGCCGGTCTCGCTCACTCGGCCTCCACCACGGTCAGCGTCTCGGCGTACGAGGGCGGGAGCGCGGGGACGACGAACGTGGACACGTCCTTGAAGGGCGGCGTCGGCGGCTGCAGGCGCACCTCGAGCAGGTAGTTGCCCGCCGGCACCTCGCGGGCGATCATGGGCGCGAACGCCTCGCCGTCGAAGAGGTCGCCGGCCTGCGGGTCGAACAGGCGCCCGAGCGCGACCTCGGCTGCGCCCGGGGGAGCCAGCCCGAGCGCGATCGGCACCTGCGGCTTTCCCTCGAGCGTGTGGAACGGCACGTCCTCGAGCTGGCCGCCGGTGGTCGCCGTCTGCTCGGCGCCGAACGTCTCCGCGAGCTCCCGGACCCGCTTCGGGAGTGCTCGGACGAGCGTCGTCGCGGTCACCGCCCACGTGCGGTCGGGCTGCACATGGTCGTCGACGCCGAGCGCGGTGTCGAGGCACTCGACGAGCGCCTGCACGAAGAGCGTCCCCTTGCCCGGGGCGCCGAGCGCCTCCGTGCTCGGGGTGGCCGCGAAGTAGACGGCAGAGACGCGCGCCGTCCCCGCGAACGGGTTCGGGAGGCCGACCCCGGAGCCGAGCGTCTGGAAGCGGAGCGCGGCCTCGGGCCGCACCCGGCAGGCGTCGACGAAGTAGAACTGCCGCTGCGCCATCGTCGGCCCCGCCATCCCCTTGCGCACGGCGCCGACGTCGAGCGAGAAGTCGAGGACGGCGGGGAACCTGGCGAAGTCCTCGAGCAGCACGATCCCGCCGTCCTCCGGCGACATCTGGATCCCGTGCCCGCTCGCGTACAGGATCGCAACGTTGTCGGCGTTCGTCGAGCAGGCGGCGAACCACTCCGCGACCGCTTCCTCGACGTTCGCGCGCGTGGCGGGGATCGCCTCGACGGGGATCGCGCCGAGATCGGGCACGTTCTCCTGCTCCCACTCCGACGGGGAGAGCAGGAGGCGGATCGTGCCGAGCGGAGCATTCGGGCAGCGGTAGGTGGACTCGAGCCAGCGGGCGAAGAGGAAGGCAGACGTCGCCGGGGTCTTCACCTGCTGGAGGCCGAACGTCTCGCGCCCGTCCGGACCGGGCGAGCCGTCCTCGGTGAGGAACTCGTACCGGCTGACGCCGACGACGAGCGCGTGCGTGCACGGATCGCCGCCGCCGTCCGCTGCGGGCCCGCGCTCGATCCAGGGCTTCATATCGCGGCCTCCGGGTACGGCAGGCCGGTCGGCCGCGGCGTCCCGGGCTGGACGTGCTTGCGCATCGCCGTGTCGCAGATCGCGTAGCCCCAGTTCACGAGGCGCTCCTGCGTCCGCGCGTCGAGCTTCTTCAGGCGGGTCGAGACGTGCGCGAGCTCCTTCGCGCGCGCGTCCGGGGCGTCGAGCGCGTCGGCGAGGTGGAAGTCGGCGACCTCGCTCCAGATGCTCCAGTACGCCCCCTCGCGCGCGCCGACCGCGAGCCCGCCGATGACCTGGCGTTTGCGGAGCGCGCGCACCTGGCTGTCGATCGTCCCGATCACGCGGCGCGTCTGGTGGAGCCAGTTCGCCTTCACGTCCGGCTGCGCCTGGTACTGGCCGCCGCCGTCGCTGACGAGCACCGTGTCGTAGCGCTTCCACGCGGTCTCGAGGCCGAGGTTGTCGTACACGCCGCCGTCCGTGAGCATCGGCCGCCGCCGGTACTCCTCGCCCGTGAGCGTGCCCTGCCCAGCGGC
>DASSCD010000060.1:0-6851 GCA_035698005.1 Gaiellaceae bacterium
TCCACCAGAAGAGCTCGAGCTCGGGGTCCTCGAGGATCTCGCGCACCGACGACTGCACCTGCTCCGGCGTCGCGAGGTCGGGGATGACGTGGAAGATCTGGCCGATCGCGTTCAGCCAGGCCGGGCCTTCGGTCACAGGGAGGTTCTATCGCGTTCCGGTCCGGGGCGCGCCCCTGCCCGACGCGTCCGGGAGCGGCGCGTACTCTGAGACGGCGCATGAACGGCGAAGCGGTGGAGCCGGCGGCCTCCCGAGTGCTCGAGCGCCCCGTGGAGGGTGTGTCCTCACGCATCCGCATGCTCGAGTCATGGCTCGTGGGGATCGGAGCCGCGCTGCTCGTCGCAGGGCTCGGGGTCTCGCACGGCGGCTACTTCGCCACCGCTTGGGGCCCGCTCACGACGGCCTTCCTCGCGGTGTCCGTCGTCGCGCTCGTCGTGCGGCCCCGGCCGGCGCTCGGCCTGCGCGAGCTCGCGCTCCCCGCGCTCGTTGGGATCTACGCGGTGCTCGCCCTTGCATCGGCGGCGTGGGGCACGCCGACGGAGGCGGTGCCGGAGGCGCAGCGCGCTCTTGCCTACGCGGCGGGAGCGCTCGCCTTCGCGCTCGTCCTCCGGCAGGGGCGCGTGGCCGCGTTCCTGGTCGGGATCTGGGCGGGCACCTGCGTGGTCTGCCTCGACGCCCTCGCGGGCCGTCTCTTCCCGGAGCGGTTCGCCGAGTACGACGCGATCAGCGTGTACCGGCTCTCCGAGCCGGTCGGCTACTGGAACGCGCTCGGCGTCCTCGCGGCGTTCGGCCTCCTGCTCTCGTTCTCGCTCGCGGCGAGATCCGAGAGCCTCGTCGTGCGGCTCACGGCAGCGGCCTCGACGGTTCCGCTGGCGCTGACGCTGTACTTCACCTTCAGCCGCGGCGCCTGGCTCGCGCTCCTCGCCGGCCTCGTGGTCACGCTCGTCCTCGACCCGCGTCGACTCCAGCTCGTCGTCACGGTCCTCGCGGTGGCGGCCTGGCCGGCGCTCGCCGTCTGGATCGCGTCCCGGTCCGGCCCGCTGACCGAGCCCGGTCACACCCTCGCGCAGGCCTCCGCGGACGGCCAGGCGCTCGCTGCCGTCGCCCTGGGGCTGGCGCTGTTCGCCGCGGGCGCCGCGGCACTCGTCACCGGGGTGGAGCCGCGCGTCACCGTCTCGCGACGCGTGCGCACGGTCGGGCACGTGGCGCTCGCAGGAGCACTGGTGGCCGCGCTCGCGCTCACCGTCGTCACCCTCGGTGGGCCGAGACGGATCGCGCACTCGTTCGCCGCGCCGCCCACAGGAGGCCCACAAAATCTGAACGAGCGCCTGTTCCGCCTGTCCGGGAGCGGACGCGTCGATCTCTGGCGAGTGACCTTCGACGCCGGCCGCGAGCATCCGCTCGTCGGCACGGGAGGCGGGAGCTTCCAGCGCTACTGGCTCGCGCAGCGGCCATACGCGGGGCAGGTCCGCGACGCGCACAGCCTCTACGCCGAGACGTTCGCGGAGTACGGCGCCGTCGGGCTCACTCTCGTCGTCGCGATCTTCGGGGTGCCGCTCGCAGTGGGGGCTCGGCTCCGGCGCCGGCCGCTCGTCCCCGCGGCTGCGGGCGTCGTCGCCGTCTACGCCGTCCATGCCGGGTTCGACTGGGACTGGGAGTTTCCGGTCCTGACCATGGTCGCGCTCGCAGCCGCGGCCGCCGTTATCGGATCCGCTGACCCTCGTCCGCGAGGGACGTTCCAGCGTCGGCGAGTCGTGCTGCTGGCGGCTGTCGTCGCCCTCGTTCCCGTCGCGGCCTTTCTCGGCCTCGGCGCGCGCGCCCAGGCGGCCAGCGCAGACGCCTCCGCGGCGCGCGACTTCGAGCGAGCCGTCGCCGACGCACGGCGTGCCGAGCGGCTCGCGCCCTGGTCCGTGGAGCCGCTCCTGCTGCTGGGGAGAGCCCAGGTCGGGTCCGGGGACCGCCGCGCCGCGGCAGAGACGTTCAGACGGGCGACGCGTCGGAGCCCGGAGAACTGGCGCGCGTGGTACGAGCTCGCGGCCGTGACTCGCGGGCCCGAGCGCGCGAGGGCGCTCCGTCGTGCGAGAGCGCTGAACCCGCTCGAGCGCCTCCTCGACGACTTGGGCAACCCCGCATGAGTTCCAGCACGTTTGCGCGCTAGACTTGCAAACGCCGTCGTTCTGTTTCACGCTGAACCTGAGGGGAACACCGAACCCACTGGGAAAAGGAACTGGGGGAACTGGGATGAGGAAGGTCATTGCACTCGCGATGCTCGTGGGGATGTTGGCGTTCTCCGGCGCGGCCCTGGCGCAGACGCCAGCTGAGCAGCAGTACGGGAGCGAGACTCCCGCGGCGGGGACGCAGACGGAGTCCACTCAGGTGAAGCCGGGCGTGTTCACGCCCCCGGCAGCGGAGTCGACCGACGACGGGCTGCTCCCGTTCACCGGCGCCGCGCTCGTCGTTCCGGCTCTGATCGGCGCGAGCATGCTCGGGCTCGGGCTCTTCGTTGTCTACCGAACTCGACGGCGCGGGAACTGAGCTAGCCCCGCGCGGCGCGACGCAGGACCGGCGCGGCCGGTCCGCGCTGCGCGTGGTCCTGGGCGCAACAGGCGCCCTGCTCGCTCTCGGCGGGCTGCTCGTGCTCGCCTGGGTGGTCACGGTCTGGCAGTGGCAGGACCCGATCACCCTCGTCCTCAACAAGCGCGAGCAGGCGCATCTCGCCTCGGCCTACCACGAACGGACGCGACACCGTTCGCCGACCACGACGCGGTCGCAGGCGGCGGACCTCGAGGTGTTCTACCGGCGCTCCGCGGTCGCGTACCGCACGAAGACGGGAGTCGGCGACCCCATCGGGCGACTCGTCGTGCCGCGGCTCGGATTGCGCGTGTGGGTAGTGCTCGGGACGGACACCGAGTCGCTGAAGAAGGGACCGGGCCTGCATCCGCCAACCGGCTTCCCCGGGCAGGGCCGTTTGACCTACGTCGCCGGCCACCGCACGACCTACGGCGCCCCGTTCTCGGACATCGACAAGCTGAAGCCCGGAGACCCGGTCACCTTCGAGGTCCCGTACGGGACGTTCCGGTACGTCGTGACGGGTCACCGGATCGTGCGTGCCAACCAGCTCGAGGTGCTGCAGTCCCGTGGGCGCGAGGAGATCGCGCTGCAGGCCTGCTGGCCGCGCTTCTTCGCGAGCCACCGCTACATCGCCTATGCGAAACTCGAGCGCGTGATCCCCGCATCCGAGCGGTAGAGAGGCCGCCCCCGCCCGAGCAGCGTCGCGCGGGCGGGGGCGGCGTGCGACGAGTGCGGTCTAGGCGACTGCGCGGAACGTTCCGTGCATGTCCTCGGCGTGCGGCGCGCAGAAGAAGCGGTACGTCCCCTTGCGGAGGGTGACGAGGGCCGTCTTCGTGCCGACGAACCCCTCGCTCGTGATCACCTTGCTCAGGCCGGGGCCGACGAGGCGGAAGTCATGGTCCTCGGAGCGGTCGCTGACGACGAAGCGGTACTTCGTACCCGCCTTCAGCGTCTTCACCCGCTTCCCGCCGATCGTGACGGTGATCGTGTGCCCGGGACCGACCTTGCCGACGACCTTCGGCGGCGCGGCGAGAGCGGTCGCGGCGACGAGCAGGACCGCCGCGATGCCGGTCCCGATGGTGCTGAGCAGTGCCTTTCTCATCTCTGGCTCCTCTTTCGCTGTATGGCTGATTGCGCGTGACGGGACGAGGCGGCGGCTACCGCAGGGCCGCGGAGACGCGACACGTCTCCGCCCTCGGCCCGGTAGCGCGGACGACGACCGTGTCCGTGCCGAACCAGTCGGGGACGCTGCGTCGTAGCTCGAGCGAGCCGTTGCTACGCGTCCGGACGATGCCGCGGAACACCGTTCGCCGCTCGTGGAGAAGGATGACTCGCCACCTCGCGCGCCGCAGTCCCGTCTCGATCTCGAGCTCGACCCTGATGGAGCCGTCGTCCGCCCGGAGCTCGAGCTCGATCTCGCTCGAACGCGTGCACGAGCCGGTGCGACGGACGTCGTCGTCGGCTGCGGCGGCGACGGGCAGCGCGAGCGCTGCCACCAGCGCCGCGAGAGCGACGAGGACGGCACGTCCGGGTCGGGTGCGGGACATGGAGCGATCGTGCCCCGACGGCCGCGAGCCTGCAATCGGACATCGGTCCTACGACGTCGTGCGACTGACGCCGTTGCGTTGCGCCCAGAGAGCTGCCTGCGTGCGATCCGTGACGCCGATCTCGCGGTAGACGTTCGTCAGGTGCGCCTTCACCGTCTTCTCGCTGATCGCGAGCTCTGTCGCGATCAGCTTGTTCGGGAGTCCCTCCGCGACCATCGCGAGCACCTCCCGCTCGCGCTCCGATAGCGACCCGGCGGCGCTCGGCGCCGTGCGGGCGCTGAGCAGGGCACGGGCGGCCTTGGGATCCAGCGGAGCCTCGCCGCGCGCGGCCGCCTCGATCGCGCGTCGCAGCTCCGCGGGCTCCGCGTCCTTCAGCAGGTACCCGGCCGCCCCGGCGTCGAGCGCGCGCAGGATCCGCTCGCGGTCCGAGAACGAGGTGAGGACGACGACCGCGACCGCGGGCTGGGAGCTCCGGATCCTCCGAGTCGCCTCGATCCCGTCGAGCACAGGCATCTCCAGATCCATGAGGACCACGTTCGGCTGCCGCTCGGCGCAGAGCGCCACCGCCTCTTCGCCGTCGGCGGCGGCTCCGACGAGCTCGACGTCGGCGAAGGTGGCGAGGAGCTGCACCAGCCCGGCCCGCACGACTGCGTGGTCGTCGGCGACGACGACGCGGATCACCGCTCCGGCACCTCGAGCACGAACGACGTGCCTTCGCCCGGCCTGGATCGGACCTCGAGCGTCCCGTCCAGACGGGTGGCGAGCTCCTCGAGCAGCGAGAGCCCGACGTGCCCCCCCGAGCGGCTCTGCTCGCGGTCCTCCTCGGTGAACCCCGAGCCGTCGTCGACGACGACGAGTCGCGCCCGACCGTTCGCTCGCGCGACCTCGACGGAGACGTTGCGGGCGCCCGCGTGCCGCTCGACGTTCCGGATCGCCTCGCCGGCCGCCCGGTAGAAGAGGAGCTCCGTCTCCTGGCCGAGCGGTGCGTCGTCGACGTCGAGCGTCACCTCGATCCCGCGTGCGGGGAGCGGGGCGATGAGGTCCGTGAGCGCCGCCTCGAGCCCGGACGCCTGGAGGTTCGGCGGGTGTATCTCGACGAGGAGGGAGCGGATTCGCCGCATGCTGTCGCGCGTGCCGACCGCCGCCTCCCGCAGAGTCGTGCGCAGCCCGGGAGACACGTGAGGGTCCGGCGCGTCCGCGGCCGCCGCGAGCGAGTACGAGATGCCCGCGAGGTCCTGGACGACGCCATCGTGGAGGTCGGCCGCAATGCGGCGTCGCTCGTCGTTCGAGGCCTCGACTGCCCGGACGAGCAGCGCTTCGCGGTCCTGCTGGCTACGCCGCAGGCTGCGGGCGAGCCGGTAGGCGAGTGGCACCTGGACGAGCCACAGGAGGACGAGGCTCGCGAGCAGGAGGCCGGCGAAGGGGAGCCAGATCCGGCGCCCCGTCGAGGCCACGGCAGACCCTCGTTGGTACGTCTCGAACAGGAGTGGCGTCCCGTCGGGCACCCGGATCGGGAGGTACACCTCGTACAGGCTGCCCTGGTTCTGCTCGAACCGGTTCTCCGGCCCCTCGAGGTCACTGAGCTCGGCGCGCGCCGAGCCGGTGCGGAGAACGTCCCGTTTCCCGTCGTCGAGGGCATACCTCGAGCCGACGAGGCGCGGCTCGTCCGAGTAGACGATGCGTCCGGTGGCATCCCAGATCTTCACGCGAACGACGCGCTCTCCGAGCACGCGCTCCTGGACGATCGTGTCGAGCCTGTCGAGCGCCTCGGGGCTCGACCGCAGCAGGCCGTCCTCGAGCGCGGGCTCGACGATCCCCTGCCCCGTGAGCACCGCGAATTGACGCGCGTCGCGGACCGCCTCGCTGCGGCCGAGGTCGCGGAAGACGAGCAGCGAGCCGACGAGGAAGAGCGCGAGCACGACGAGGCCCGTCAGCGCGAACTGGGCGACCGCGCCCGCGACCGAGGGCGCGTCCGTCTCCGCGACGTCTCGGCCGTGGGCTCCGGGCACCGAACTGAGTATCGCCGCAGGAGCCCGCACCGGACACCGGCGTACGACCAATGTCCAATTGTGGACGGGACTCCGTCCGCGACAGGCTTCGGCCCGTGAACGCCACGAGTCGAGAGGAGTCGACGATGACGAGATGGAGCGTGGGGACCCTGGCCGCGCTGATCGGGCTGGCCGTCGCGCTCGCCGCCGCGCCGGCGGGGAGCGCCAAGGACGGCGACGTGCTCGTTCGCGGCACGTGCACGAAGTCGAGCACCTCGAAGCTGAAGCTCAGCGAAGAGGACGGCCGCATCGAGGTCGAGTTCGACGTCGACCAGAACCGCATCGGCGTGCGCTGGAACGTCGTCCTCTTCCAGGACGGTCGCCGGATCGCGCGCATGACCCGCGTGACGCGTGGCCGGAGCGGATCGTTCGAGGCGCGCGTCCTGGCCGCGAACAGGGCCGGCAAGGACACCTTCCGCGCCCGCGCGACGAGCCCGTCGCGCGAGGTCTGCACGGCGCGGGCGTCCTTCTGACGTTCCTCCGAGGGAGCACGGTGGAGCGGGAGCCCTAGGAGGCTCCCGCTTCCCTGCCGGCTTCCGGTCACAGCACAGGCGAGATCGCGGCGAACGCCGCTCCCCGAGCTCGCTCGCGAGCGCCCTCGAGGGCACGACCGTGCGACGAGATCGTCTCGGCCGGTGCCGAGAAGCGCTCGTCGAACTGCCGCGCCACGCGTGCCGAGCGTACGCG
>DASSCD010000061.1:0-4473 GCA_035698005.1 Gaiellaceae bacterium
TCCACGCCGAACCAGCCGTACCGGTCGATGACGGCTGCGAGCGAGAACTGGGCGGCGATGAGCACGGCCGTCGTCGCGACGATGCCGATCCGCGGTCCGGCGACGGTGACCGCGAGGATGATGAGCGCGCTCATCACGCCGCCGAGCAGCATCCACTTCGGCGAGCTCCAGGCGTCGCCGAGGCCGGTCAGCGACCGCCGGACGACGAGGAGCACGCAGAGCGCAAGGGCGGCGCCGACGAGCGATGCCGTCGCCACCGCCTCGAAGTTCCCGACGCGGTCCCCCAGGCGACCCTGCACCGCGATCTGAACTGCTCCTCCGAGGCCGGCGACGAGCGCGAGGACCACCGCGAATCCCGAAGAGCTCACCGCGCGGACGCTATACGCTCCCCGCGTCCGCGACGAAGGGAGAGGAATGGTCCGCGCGATCATCGAGTACGAGTCCGAGCCGGATCCCGACCGCTACCAGCAGCACGTCGACCAGTTCGCGAACGCGGTCGAGTGCGACGCCTTCCGCCACGGCAAGGTCTTCGGCTCGCCGTTTGGCGACCCCAAGTACCGGTACTACGCCGAGTTCGAGTGGGCCGACATGGACTCGTTCAAGGCAGCCGCGAGCTCCGATGCCTTCGCCGCCTCCGGCAAGGACGCAGCTTCGATGGGGATCCCCTTCACGGTCCACTTCGCGACGGTCGAGTGACGGAACCGACTCACCCGCGGCCGAGCGACCCGGCAGAGCTCGGCTTCGAGGCGATCGTCTACGAGAAGGCCCCTCCGCGCGCGACGATCCGGCTGAACCGGCCCGACGTCCTGAACGCGTTCGACTTCCGGATGCTGCGCGAGATCGCCCGTGCGGCCGAGGATGCCTCCTGGGACGACGAGGTGCGGGCCGTCGTCGTCACCGGCACCGGGCGTGCGTTCTGCGTCGGCGCCGACCTGCGCTCCTGGGACGAGGACTACCTCGGCCGGCCGTCCGACTACTGGAAGTGGTTCGGCGCGTTCAAGGATGCGCACGACCGGCTGCGCGAGATCGGCAAGCCGACGATCGCCCGCATCAACGGCATCGCAGTCGGCGGCGGAAACGAGCTGCAGATGGCCTGCGACCTCGCCGTGATCGTCGACACGGCGTTCATCCGCCACGTCGGGCTCGAGCATGGCTCGGTCCCTGCCGGCGGCGCCACGCAGTGGCTCCAGCTCATGGTCGGAGACCGGCGCGCGCGCGAGATCGTCTTCCTCTGCGACGAGGTTCCGGCGCCGCAGGCGGCTGAGTGGGGGCTCGTCAACCGCTCGGTCCCGGAGTCGGAGCTCGACGCGGTCGTCGACGAATGGGTCGAGAAGCTGGCACGGAAGCTGCCGCAGACGACCCGCTATGCGAAGCAGCAGCTCAACGTGTGGCGCGACCTCGCGTGGCACCAGACGGTGAACCACGCACGCGACTGGCTCGCGCTCTCCATGCTCGGCGACGAGGCGCAGGGCGCCGTCAAGGCGTTCCTCGCGCGCGGGAAGGAGTGAGATGGCCGACGAGGTGCTCACGCGGCACGACGGTGCGGTCCTGACGATCACGCTCAACCGTCCCGAGACCTACAACGCGCTGAACCGCGCGGTGCACGACGGGCTTCGGGAGGCGCTCGCGGAGGCGACGGAGACGGATGTCCGCGCGGTCGTCGTGACCGGGGCGGGGCGCGGCTTCTGCTCCGGGCAGGACCTGCGCGAGTTCCAGTCGCTCCCGGGCGGGGTGCGCCAGGCGCTCGAGGAGACGTACCACCCGAACATCCGCGCGATCCGCGCGCTCGACAAGCCGGTGCTCGCGGCGGTCAACGGGCCCTGCGCGGGCGCGGGGCTGTCGGTCGCAGGAGCGTGCGACGTCCGCATCGCCTCCTCCGAGGCAACGTTCGTCCCGGGATTCGTGGGCATCGGGCTCGTACCGGACGCCGGCAGCTCGTGGTTCCTTCACCGGCTGCTCGGCTTCTCGCGCGCGTTCGAGTGGATGGTCTCGAACCGGCGGCTGAGCGCCGAGGAGGCGCTCGTCTGGGGGATCGTCTCCGAGGTCCAGCCGGCCGACCGCTTCGCGACGCGGGTCGAGGAGCTCGCCGAGTGGTACGCGCAGCTCCCGACGCGTGCCGTGGCGATGACGAAGCAGCTGTTCGAGCACGCGTACACCGCGTCGCTCGAGGAGCAGCTCGAGCTCGAGGCGGAGCTCCAGCAGGCGGCGACGCAGACCGAGGACTTCGGCGAGGGCGTGCAGGCGTTCCTCGAGAAGCGCCAGGCCGCCTTCCAGGGCCGCTGACGTGGGGTCGGGCCCGTCGGGTCTGGCCCCGATCACCGCGGTCGACTACCACACGGGCGGCGAGCCGTTCCGGATCGTGACCGGCGGCATCGAGGCGCCGCGCGGCGCCACGATCCTCGAGCGCCGGCGCGACGCGCTCGCCAGGCTCGATCACATCCGCCGGCTCCTCGTGAACGAGCCGCGCGGCCACGCGGACATGTACGGCTGCCACGTCGTCCCGCCGAACGACCAGGGGGCGGATCTCGGCGTCGTCTTCTTCCACAACGCGGGCTACTCGACGGCGTGCGGGCACGGCACGATCGCGCTCGTCACCTGGGCCCTCGAGGAGGGCGTCCTCGCACGGGAGGAGGGCGAGAACGAGGTCGTCGTCGACGTGCCCTCGGGGCGCCTCGTGACCTGGGCGCATGTGGCGGACGGTCGCGTGCGCTCGGTCCGCTTCCGCAACGTCCCCTCGTTCGTCTGGGCCGAGGGTCTCGAGGCCGCCGGTCGACGCGTCGACGTCGCCTTCGGCGGCGCCTTCTACGCCTCCCTCGAGGAGCGCGTCGAGCCGGGCGAGCTGCCGCGGCTGATCGAGCTCGGGCGCGAGCTCAAGCGGTCGCTCGAGGCGACCCACGACGTCGTGCACCCGGTCGAGCCCGAGCTCCGGGACGTGTACGGGGTGATCTTCTGGCAGCGCGAGGGCACGAGCCCTGTCACGCAGCGCAACGTGACGGTCTTCGCCGACGGGGAAGTCGACCGGTCGCCGTGCGGGAGCGGGACGTCCGCCCGGCTCGCCCTCCTCGACCGGTCCGGAGAGCTCGCGCGCGGCGAGGAGCTCAGGCACGTGAGCATCGTGGGCTCCGAGTTCCGCGGCCGGGTCGTCGGCGAGGCCGAGGTCGCCGGGATCCCCGCCGTCGTCACCGAGGTCGAGGGACGCGCGCACCGGACGGGCGAGCACGTGTTCACGCTCGACCCCGAGGATCCGCTCGGGGAGGGCTTCCTGCTCCGCTGACAGGTGTGCCCGCGGGGCTCCGTGGGTACAAATCGTGGATCGGCACGAAGGTCCTTCCGCGGAGGTACACCTCGCCGAGCCTCCTCGCGCGCGGTGGGATGGGCGAGGTCTACCGGGCGACCGACTCGGTGCTCCAGCGCCAGGTCGCCGTCAAGCTGCTCTCCGAGCGGCATGCGAGCGACCCGGACCTCCGCGCCCGCTTCGAGCGCGAGGCGCTGACGGCGGCCCGGCTCTCCGGGGCACGGAACGTCATCACCGTCTTCGACGTCGGGGAGCACGACGAGCGGCCGTTCATCGTCATGGAGTACGTCGAGGGCGGATCCGTCCACGATCGTCTCCGGCGCGGCCCCGTGCAGCGCGAGCAGGCGCTCGACTGGCTGGAGCAAACGGCCCGCGCGCTCGACCAGGCGCACGCGAGCGGCGTCGTCCACCGCGACGTGAAGCCGGCGAACCTCCTCCTCGACGCGGACGAGAACGTCCACGTCTCCGACTTCGGCATCGCCTCTGCGGCCGGGCTCGACACGCTGACACTGCCGGGCACCGTCCTCGGCACCGCGGGCTACCTCTCGCCCGAGCAGGCGCGCGGCGAGGCCGCGACTCCCGCCAGCGACCGCTACGCGCTCGGGGCGGTCGCCTTCGAGCTGCTCACCGGACGGCGGCCGTTCGAGTCCGAGACGGCGGCGACGGAGGCGTTCGCGCACGTGAACGCCCCGGTGCCGAGCGCGACGCGAATCGACCCCCGGCTCTCTCCGCGGGTCGACGCGGTGCTCGAGCGAGCGCTCGCGAAGGATCCGGATGCGCGTCCCGCGACCGCGAGCGCGCTCGTCGGCGAGCTCCGCGCCGCGATCGCGGACTCCGAGGCGCCCGCGCCCACGCTCGTCGTCCCTCGGGGCGCGACGCCTCCGGTCGTCTTCCGGCGCTCGCGGCTGCGCTCGCGGTGGGCCTTGGTGACGGGTGCCGCCACGCTGCTCCTGGCAGCCCTCGCGGTCGCGGGCATCCTGGGCATCGCCGGCGGCGGCTCCCCGGAGGCCGGGACGACGACGACCCCCGACGACACGCGCGCCTCTCTCGACCAGGGGACGGAGCTGAACGACATCGGGTTCGCCCGCATGCAGGCCGGCAACTACAGCGGCGCGCTCCCTCCGCTCGTCCGCGCCGTCGAGGCGCTGCGGGGCTCTGGCACGCTCGCCGAGGCGTAC
>DASSCD010000062.1:0-2420 GCA_035698005.1 Gaiellaceae bacterium
ACCGCCGAAGTCGCATCCGAGGTCGCATCGGACACGCCGGGAGCGGAGAGGGTCACGCGCAGCCGCGCGCCGCCGTCACCGCGCTGCACCGTGTACGTCCTCGCGACGCCTGCGGGCTCGCACTCGGAGCGGCAGCGCTCCCAGCGGAACGACACGTCGAGCCCCGCTCCCGCCCAGAGGCCCGAGTAGGCCGTGAGCACCTGCCCCGGGAGCGGCGTCCCCTCCACCGTGGGTTGGAGCGCCGGCGCCGGGCGCCCGAGCCGCTGGAGCGCCGCGAGCGCGTCGACCCGGCCGAAGCGGACGCCGCCGACGGGGACGGCGCCCTCCGCCAGCGCCGCCTCGATCTGCGCGAGGGAGGCGAACGGCGCCTGTGCCCGCATGAGGCCGACGATCCCGGCCACGACGGGAGCGGCGCCCGAGGTGCCGCAGCCGGAGCCGAAGCCGCCGCCGAGCTGCGTCGTCGGCGTGCAGCCGGGCGCGGCGACCTTCACCCAGTCGCCACGGCTCGAGTAGACGGCGAGCCCGCCGTTCTCGTCGGTCGCGGCGACCCCGAGCACGTCCGCATACGCGGCGGGGTACTGGGGCGTCGTCGTTCCTTCGTTCCCAGCGGCCGCGACCACGACGACGCCCGCGGCGCTCGCTCGCCGGATCGAGGCCTCGAGTGCGCCGTTCCGGTCCTCGCCGTAGAGGCTGAGGTTGACCACCGCGGCACCGCGCGCGACCGCGTCGTCGATCGCGAGCGCCATCGTCGCGAAGCGCGCGAAGCCCTCGAGCCCGAGCACCCGCAGGGGGAGGATCCGGCAGCTCCAGCACGCGCCGGCGGCTCCGAGCCCGTTGTTCGCACGCGCCGCGGCGATGCCCGCGACCGCCGTCCCGTGGCCGAGGACGTCGGCCGGGTCGCCGTCCCGATCGACGAAGTCGTAGCCAGGGTCGACGCCGCCCACGAGATCCGGGTGCGTCGACTGGACGCCGGAATCGAGGATCGCGATCGAGACGGTGTCCGAGCCCGTCGTCACGTCCCAGGCCGCGGGCAGGTTCGCCGCCTCGTACGTCCAGGCAGTGACGAGCGGGTCGGAGGGCACGACCGCCTGCGCGCCGCCCGTCGTGAGCCCGGCCGCCAGCACCGCCACGGCCACCAGCGCGCGCAGGAGCACGATCTAGTCGAGGGGCGGGGCGACCGAGTTCACGGGCATGCGCTCCGGGTCCGCCGCCTCGCCGTCCGCGAAGTGCCCGTCGCCCGGCCAGGGGGCGAGCAGGAGGAGGATGCGCGACGGCTCGAGCGCCCGCACGCTCCGCGTCTCGCGCGGCGCGAACGTGACGAGCGACCCGGCGTGGCATTCGATGTCGAGGTCGTCGACGCTCACACGGAGCCTCCCCGAGACGATCTGCAGGACCGCGTTCTCGTACACGCGGTGCTCTCCGAGCTCGTCGCCGTCGTTCAGGTCGATGACGACCGCACGGCAGTCGGGACGGGAGAAGAGGACGCGCGGCTCGCGCTTGCCGTTCGCCTCGATCGAGGGCAGATGCCAGCGCTCCACGGCGCCCACGCTAGCACTGCAAGACGACCGGCTCGCAGTCGTCTCCTGCGAGGTTCTCGGATACTTCGCGCGTGAAGGTTCTGGCGACGAGGCGATACCCGGGGCCGGCGCTCGATGAGCTCGCCGACGTCGAGATCGTGACGCTGGCTTCGCTCGAGGGCCCGCGGCCGGACGTCGAGGGGCTCGTGGTCGCGAACGAGCCGCCGCCGCTCGAGCTCCTGCCGAGTCTTCGTGTGATCGCGAACTTCGGCGTCGGGTACGACCGGATCGACGTCGCCGCGTGTGCCGAGCACGGCGTCGTCGTCACGAATACGCCCGGGGTGCTCGACGCGGCGACCGCCGACCTCGCGTTCGCGCTGATGCTCGCCGCGCGGCGTCGCGTCGTCGAGGGCGACCGGCTCGTCCGCTCGGGCGGGTGGACGGGGTCCTGGGCGGACGGCGGCTTCGCGGAGGAGCTGACCGGCTCGACGCTCGGCATCGTCGGCCTCGGGCGGATCGGGAGCGCGGTGGCGCGTCGAGCCCAGGGGTTCGAGCTGCGCGTCCTGTACACGCAGCGGCACGAGGTCGAGACGGACCTGGGGGAGTACCGAGAGCTCGACTCACTGCTCGCGGAGTCGGACCTCGTCACCGTCCACGTCCCGCTCACGCCGGACACGGACGGGCTGATCGACGCGCGCCGGCTCGCGCTCCTCCGTGACGGCGCCTGCTTCGTGAACACCGCGCGCGGGGAGATCGTCGACGAGGCGGCGCTCGTCGCCGAGCTCGTGTCGAGGCGGATCCGTGCCGGCCTCGACGTCTTCGTCGACGAGCCCGGCGTGCCCGCCGAGCTCCTCGACCTCCCGAACGTGGTCCTCACGCCCCATCTCGGGAGCGCGACCCGCC
>DASSCD010000063.1:0-7736 GCA_035698005.1 Gaiellaceae bacterium
TCTTCTCCCCCTCAGACGACTGGGTGCTCTTCGCCTGCTGTCCGCGGTCCGGCTTCCCTCGATCGGCCGGCGGGACCGCAAGGGCCGCCGAGATCACCACCAGGAGCACACCGGCGAAGACGAGCGCCGCCTTTACGAACCGGCTCGTGCGCTTGTCGAAGCTCGCCATGGCGGTACGGTAGACGCGTCCGGCGCGCGTCTCTTGCGCGCAGGAGTGTTAAGAAATCCTGAAACAGGTTGCAGCGGCCGCGGTTCCGGGACACCGTTCGTGCATGGCTGCGACCGAGAGGAGCCAGGCTGCCTCGCGTGCCGTCGACGACCTGTACCGGCGTCACGGGAGCGAGGTCTACCGCTACGCCCTCGCGGTGCTCGGGAACCCCGCGGACGCCGAGGACGTCACCCAGACGACCTTCCTGAACGCGTACCGGTCGATCGAGCAGGGGGTGCGCCCGCGCAAGCCCGCGAACTGGCTGCTCACGATCGCGAGCAACGCGATCAAGCAGCGCTTCCGGCAGGAGAGCTCGCGACCACGGCACGTGGAGCTCGACGACGACGTCGCGGGGACGAGCCCGGACGAGACCGGGCCGACCGTCGGCGAGGTGCTCACGGCGCTCTCGCGCATTCCCCCGCAACAGCGGCAGGCCATCGTCCTGCGCGAGTTCGAGGGCCGGTCCTACAAGGAGATCGCCGCGATTCTGGACGTGACGACATCGGCGCTCGAGACGCTCCTGTTCCGCGCGCGGCGCTCGCTCGCGGAGGAGCTCGAGCACCAGCTCAGCTGCACCGAGGCTCAGCTCGCCGTCTCGAAGGCGACGGACGGGCGGCTCGGGCGCAAGGAGAAGCGGAGGCTGCGCACGCATCTGGACGAGTGCCCGGACTGCGCGCACTTCGCGCGCCTCCAGCACCGCAACCGGAGCGCGCTTCGCGGCCTTTTGCTCGTCCCCGTCCCACTCTCGCTCAGTCTCTTCAAGGGCCTCGAAGGGTCCGCGACGGCGGCGACGCTTCCCGCCGCGAGCGCGACCGCAGCCGGTGCGACCGCCGCGGTCGCCACGTCGGGCATGGGCGGCGCAGGGGCGGCGGGCGGCGGCTTCCTCGCGAGCGGTGTCGCGCTCAAGGCGGCGGCCGTCGTCACTGCGGCGACGGTCGCTGGCGGCGGCGCCGTCGTGGGGGCATCCGAGGTCTCGCAGAAGGGGCCAGGACCGACGAGCCCCGCGCTCGTCAAGCGCGGGAAGAGCGCGGTCGCTCCGGGGCGCGACGTGTCGAACGGGAAAGCGGTCGGAAAGGCAAGCGCGCCGGGCCAGGCGCGCGCACTCGGGGGCCCGGCTCCGGGCCAGGTGAGGAGGACGACGAGCCCGTCGTCCGCGAGTCGCGGCAAGTCCACGACGGCGGGAGCGAACGGCCGCGCACTCGGCAAGGCGTCCGGTCAAGGCCAGTCCAGGCCACGCCTCGCCAAGAAGCCGGCGACCACCGGGAATTCCTTCTCTGGCCGTTCCGGCACGGCCGCGAAGCCCAAGCCCGTGCGGCAATCCGCGGCTCGGGGCGACCGTGCGGCGAAGACAACCCCGCCCGCGACCTCCAACGCGGGCCCGAGCGCGAACGCAACCCCGAACGCGGGCTCGAACAGCGGCAGGAGCGGCAAGTAGCCGCACCCTCGTTCGAGGGTGACGCTGGGAGCGGGAAGCGGCCGATGCCCTTCTCGAGATGCGCTCTCTCGTCGTCCTCGCGGCAGCGGTGGCAGCTGCCGTCGCCCCCGCGTCGGCGGCGACCGCCGAGCAGTCGGCGAGAATCGAGGGGCGAGGCGGGCTCGAGCGGCAGATCTTCGTACAGCTCAACCTCGTGCGTGCCGAGCGCGGCCTGCAGCCGCTCCGCGTCGTCCCGGGGCTCCGCGTGGCGGCCGTGGCCCACTCCAGGTCGATGCTCGCGGTTGGCTTCTTCGACCATGCCTCGGCGGACGGCACGAGCTTCGACCGCAGGGTTCGCCGGCACTACCCTGATCGCGGCTGGAGCAGGTGGTCGGTCGGAGAGACGCTGCTCTCGACGTCGGCGACGCTCGACGCGCGCCAGATCGTCGGCGAGTGGCTCAAGTCCAAGCCCCACCGCGAGGTGATTCTCTCGCCGACCTGGCGGGACGTCGGCGTCGGCGCGCGGTACGCGGCCGCCGCCCCGCAGGAGTTCGGCGGGGCGCCGACCACGGTCGTGGCTGCAGACTTCGGCCTGCGCGAGGGGAGAGAGAGCGAGCCGTGACGGTGAGTTACGCCGCGAGCGAACGGAAGGGTGTTCGCTCGGGATCGATCTCGACCGCGACGCCGCGATCCAGCGCCACCCGGACGAAGCCGCGGACGTCGATGTCCTCGACGATGCCGCGATCGCCCGCGCAGAGACCGGAGTCGTCTTCCGCGTCGCGAACGAGCTCGATCCTCGTACCGACGGACACACCCGCTCGTATGCGGGCCGCTAGGAGGCGCGCGCCGATGGGATCCATGGGGCGCGTATCGGCGTCGACGGGCGCGAGCTTGACCCTGCAACGAGTGCTTCTTGCAGGAGAACGACGGCGCCCGGAGAAGTCGCGGATCGTCGGCGGGCCGCTCCGAACTCGACGGCTTAGGGTCGGCCCGCCGGCAGTGACGCATCCGAGGAAGGAGAGCGCATGACCAGCCCGGGCCACGACGAGAGCGAACGGGACGCAGAGCTGCACGACGAGGGGTCGGACTGGCTGGACGCCGTCTCGCGCAAGCTCGGCCACCACGACACCACCCCCGAGGAGCGGCTCGAGCAGCTCCTGGCCGAGCGACGCCGGGAGCTCGAGCAGCACGCCGGCAGCTTCGAGAGCGCCGTAGTCGACCTCGGCCGCCGCGAGGAGCTCGTCCGCGACACGCGCACCTCGGTCGAGCGCGCGCTCCGAGTCGGGACGGCCGACCTCGACGCGCGGGAGGCGGATTTCGCCGACGTCGCGCACGAGCTGACGAAGCGCGAGGCGCGGATCCGGGCCGAGGAAGCCTCCCTGGCCGACCGACGCAGCGAGCTCGGCGCGGTCGAGCTCAAGCGCGCTGCCGTCGAGCAGCGCGAGCAGGCGCTCGCCGCCCGCGAGGCCGACCTGGCCGCGCGGGAGGAGGCGCTCGAGACCCGCGAGCACGCGCCGACGCCTGCAGTGGGCACCGACGAGGCCCCGTCCCCGGTCCTGGCCTTCGTTCCGGGCGCGTCCTACCGCCTGGTCGACATCGATCGTCCCGGCCTCGGGCCGGGCGATGCGCTCGAGGTCGACGAGGAGGAGTACGTCGTCGGGCGGGTCGGCCCCTCTCCGCTCCCGAGCGACCCGAGGCGGTGCGCCTACCTGGTCCTCGGGCCTCGCCGCTCAGGCGCCGACGGCAGCTCGTAGACGGGCGGCCGACGCCGGGGCAAGCCCGAGGAACCGACGACCTCGAGGCGCCGCTCCGCCTGGCCGACGAGGAAGCGCGCGACGGCCACGTCGTCGTCGGAGAACCGTCGAAGCCGCATCTCGTAGAGCTCGACGAGCCCCCAGTTCGTACCGCCGATGCGCAGCGGCACCATCAGGAGCGCGTTCATGTTCAGCTCGCGGAGGATGAACGCCTCCGCCGGCTCGACGTCACCGTCGGCGAAGGAAACAGACCGCGGCCGGCCCGTTCGCAGCACCTCCGCAGTGAGAGGGAAGTCGGCGATCCGGTACGCCGCGTCGCGCCCGAGCACGACGTCGCGCAGCGCATGCCGCGAGACGTCGACGAGGTACTCGCCGTCCACGACGGACGACGCGCAGGCCGTCGCGCCGACGACGAACACGAGCGACTTGCACAGCCTCGCCAGGACGCGGTCGCCCGACTGCTCGATGTCGAACGTCTCGACTGCGGCCGTCGCGTCACGGAGGATCGACGCCTCGCTCGGGTGGTCGCGTCGGCGATCGCCGGTCGTTCTGCCGGCTCCGCGCGAGCGGACGTCGGAGCGGACGATGTCGCTGAACGACGCGATCCGGTCCTTGCCCGCGTCCTTCGCCGCGTACAGAGCCTGGTCTGCCGCGCGGAGGAGCGCGCTCGGCCCCGAGCCGTCGAACGGGTACGTCGAGATGCCGGCGCTGATCCGCAGCGGGAACCCCGCCTCGGTGAGGCCCTCGGCCAGTATCCCGCGGATGCGCTCTCCGAGCGCCTCCGCCAGGTCCGTGCCCGCCTCCGGGAGCGTCACGACGAACTCGTCGCCTCCGAGCCTGCCCGCACCGGCTCCCTCGGGAAGCGAGCGCTTCAGCACGCCGGCCACCTCGCGCAGGAGAGCGTCGCCGAACTCGTGCCCGGCACGGTCGTTGATCTCCTTCAGGTCGTCGCAGTCGATGACGAGGAGGCTCATCGGCGCGCGTCGCTCCTTCGCCGACGCGAGCTCGCGCTCGAGCCGCTCTTCGAGCCCGCGGCGGTTCAAGACCCCGGTCAGCGGGTCGGTCACGGCGCTCTCGCGCTCCCGCCGCAACGCCAGGGCGGCGTCGAGGGACGCGGCGACGTGCGCGGCGAGGACGGCGGCGGTGTCGAGCTGCACCGGGTCCACCCGGGCGACCGGCCCACCCGTGCCGAGGAGAGCCCCGATCTCTTCACCGTTCGCACGCAGGGGGAGCCACACGAGTGGATCACGGTCGCCCGTGTCCGCATCGAGGAGCTGGCAGACGACGGTCGAGTCGACCGACTCGCGCACGTGCACGATCTCCTCGGGAGAGAGCGGCGACGGGCCGATCGTCCTCGCACGCCACACGGCGAGCTCGACCGGGTGGCCGGCCTCGTCCCAGAGGAGCACCTGGCTCAGCTCGAGCGGGAGGATCTTCGGCAGGGACGCCGCGCCGATGGCGGCGATCTCGTCCGGGTCGCGCAAGCTGCCGACGTGGACGAACAGACGCGCGAGCGCGGGCAGGTCGAGGGCGCGGCCGGCGGCCAGCGAGCGGGCGAGCGGCGCGAGGGCGGCCGCCAGCCGATCGAACACCGCCTCTGCCTGCGCGGGCAGCCGACGCTCGGACTCGAGGTTCAGGACGCCGACGACCGTCCCTCTGATGCGGAGCGGGACGGCGAGCTCGGACAGCACGCCGGGCAGGGCGCCGACGTAGTCGGCGTCGGAGCGGACGTCGGAGACGTGCTGTGCGCGACCCAGCCGGACGACGCGGCCGGTGACGCCGCTGGCCACCCGGATGCCGTCCGGGACGACGGCATAGCCGCGCTGGGCGACCAGCCAGAGCCGTTCGTGCTCGAGGACGAAGACCGACGGCAGCAATCCCGGCGCCGCCTCGTGGAGGGCGCCCACGGCGGCGTCGAGCGCCCGGTCGGGCTCGCTTTCCGCGGCCGCCCTGGAAACGGCCTCCGCCGCCGCGTGGGAGAGCAGCTCGAGGTCGAGCTCCAGCGGAGTCTCGGCGGCGCTCGCTCGCTCCATGAAGGAGGGATCGGCGCGAGCGGATGCCTCCTTTACCGTCCGGTCAGCCGCCGCTGCCGAGCTCGACGTACCAGTCGAGGACGGGGCCGCCCGCGAACAGCGCGATCACCGCGCCCAGGGCGAGGAACGGCCCCAGCGGGATGCCGAGCTTGCGTGCGGATCTGCCTCTTGTCACGAACAGCACGAGCGCGGGCACGAACGCCGCGAAGAAGCCGACGAAGAAGGCGACGATGACCGGGACGCCGAGCCCCGCGCCGAGGAAGAGGGCGAGCTTCACGTCGCCCATTCCGATGCCGCTCGGATGGATGAAGACGACCACGAAGAGCGCGAGCCCGGCCCCGAGCGCACACAGGATCCACTCGAGGCTCGGGTCGTCGATCGTCCGCAGGACGACCATCAGCACGGCCCCGGGGAGGACGATCGTGTCCGGGATGAGCCGGTGCTCGAGGTCGGTCCGCGTGATCACGACGAGCACCCAGCAGAGGATCGCCGCTATCGCCGCTTCCAGTGTGAAGCCGAACACGAGCCCGCAGGCGCCGCCGAGGAGCGCCGTCCCGGCCGTGACGAGCGGGAGGGCGCGCGAGACGGGCACGCGCCGGAGCAACGGCTCGTGCAGCGGTGCGTTCGTCGCCAGGCGGTCCGCGAGCGGGCCGACGAGCAGCCCTACGAGCGCCCCGACGAGGCCTGCCCAGACGTCCACGAGAAACGATTCCAGGACCGTGGGTGCCTTCCTCCCCACTCCCCGGTCGGTGTCCCGCAGGCCGGGGAGGGCCGTGTCACCCGTCCGGTCTACACGTGTGCCGGAAACCGCATGGGCAAGCGGGGTCGGAAAGCCTTCCGTTCACTCGATCGAGGGATGCTCATCACTCGTCCTGGGGGCGACTCGACCCCGACTCGCGAGTACGGTCGGAGAACTGCGGACGGCCCCCCGGTCGGGGGCACGAAGGACGAGACCACGAGTGACGATCCGGTCAAAGCGCCATCTCAGCGGCACCCTCGCCTGGGCGTTGTCCCTGGCTGCGCTCATCTTCGTCGCCGGGCTCGTCGCCACCTTCCTCCAGGAGACACCGGATCGCGCGCTCGCAACGCTCGCCGCGATCGCCTTCGTCGCCGGCGCGTCAGGTGTGGTCCTCAACTGGCGCCTCGGCAGAGCGCACTCGCACGCGCTGCGCGATCCGCTGACCGGGCTCCCGAATCGCGTGCTCCTCGAGGACCGGATCGAGCAGGCACTCCGGCGCTCACGCCGCACCGACGAGCGGTTCACCCTCATCGTCCTCGACCTCGACGGATTCAAGGACGTCAACGACGTCCGCGGCCACGGCGCGGGCGATGCGGTCCTCTGCACTCTCGCCCGCCGCTTCGAGTCGATCCTGCGCTCGAGCGACACCGTCGCGCGAGTCGGCGGCGACGAGTTCGTCGTGCTTTCGCTCGGAACGCCGGACGACCAGCAGGCGAGCGCGCTCGTCGGGCGGCTGCGCCACGCGCTGCGCCGTCCGTTCCGTGTCGGCGGCGCGGCGATCGAGATCGACGCCAGCATCGGCTGGGCCGTCTACCCCACGGACGGTGCGACGTCGGACGAGCTCCTCGCCCGCGCCGACCATCAGATGTACGCGACGAAGCGAGACGCCGTGGACGACGCCCTCCTGTTGCGCCGTGGGGTCGACGCCGGGGTCGTGCGCGACGTCGAGACCGCCCTCGAGCGCAACGAGCTCGTCGTCGTTTACCAGCCGATCATCGATCTCGCGACCGGAGCGCCGCACGGCGCCGAGGCGCTCGTCCGCCGCCTCCTCCCCGACCGCGCCCTCGTCCCGCCCGCGGACTTCGTCCCCCACGTGGAGCGGACGCCCGTCGTCCGCGAGCTCACGTTCCTCGTCGTCGCCGACGCGCTCCGCTCGGCCCAGGTCTGGCGCGACGCCGGCCACGAACTCCACGTCTCCGTGAACGTGCCCTACCGCCTCATCGACGACGCTGTCTTCGCGGAGGGGCTCTCCCGGATGCTGCACGAGGGCAACGTCGAGCCGGGGACGTTGACGCTCGAGGTCGTGCCCGCGGGGCCCGGCGCGGGGGGTGAGCTCGACGAGAGCGTGCTCGTGCGCCTCGCCCAGCTCGGAGTCCGGCTCTCGCTCGACGACGGGGGGCGCGCGGCCTCCTTCGCCGCGCTGAGGGTGCTCCCGCTCGACGAGCTCAAGATCGACGCCGGCTTCGTCCACGGGCTCGGCCGGAGCACGACGGACGCGGCACTGGTACGCGGCATGATCGACATCGGCCACGCGCTCGGGCTCACCGTCGTCGCCGAGGGTGTCGAGACGCGGCAGGCCTGGCACGTG
>DASSCD010000064.1:0-11491 GCA_035698005.1 Gaiellaceae bacterium
CTGCACAGGCTCGGTCGGGCGGTGGTCGAGCTCGTAGTGGTCGCGCTGGGAGTAGGTGCCCCGGAGGCGGCGCAAAGGCGTCCTCCTCACGATCGTCCCTCCGACCGTTGGAAAGCGCCGGCGGGAGGGCTGCCAGCTGCCATCCGGCCAACGGATCTCGGGGCCTGCGATGCCGCAGCGCGGATGCGCGTCGGCGAAGGCGACGAGGGCCTCGACCGCGCCCGGTTCCGCGATCGCGTCCGGGTTCACCGAGAGGACGTACTCGCCGGCGGTCGCGGCGATGCCGAGGTTCACGTTGGCCGAGAGCGTCAGCGGGGTCGGGTTCTCGACGACGCGCACGCCCTCGGGGAGGTCGACGGCCGAGCCGCGGACGTTCGCGACGACGAGCACCTCGTCGACCTGCGGCACGAGCGCCGGGAGCGACTCGCGCAGCTCGTTGGCGTGGCCGTGCGAGACGACGACGGCGGACACCTTCACGCCCCGAGTATCTCCTGGTACGCGGCGAGCGTCCGCTCGGCGGCCGCGCGCCAGCTGAACTCCCGTGCGCGCTCGAGCCCGGCGGCGACGAGCTGCTCGCGCTCCTCGAGCGCGCGCCGGATCCCCTCCGCGAGCCGCGTCTCCGGTACGAGGACGGCCGCCTCCCCGGCGACCTCCTGCAGCGCCGGCTCGGGGACGGCGACGACCGGCGTCCCACAGGCCATCGCCTCGAGCACGGGCAGCCCGAAGCCCTCGTAGCGCGAGGACTGCACGAGGCAGGCCGCGCCGCGGTACAGCTCGGCGAGGCGCTCGACGTCGACGTAGCCCTCGAGGCGGGCGCCGCGGCGCCGCAGCTCGTTCGCGAGCGACGCGTCTTTCGCCGGCCCCGCGACCCGGAGAGGCAACCCCGCCGCTTGCGCCGCCGCGAGGGCAGCGAGCTGGTTCTTCCGGCGCTGGATCGCCCCGACGGAGAGCACGTAGTCGGCGGGGACGAGCTCGCCCTGCCCCGGCGGGTGAAACGCCGGGTCGACTCCGTTCGCGGTAACAACGATCCGCTCGCCGGGGACGCCGTAGAGCTCGACGAGGTCGTGCCGCGACCGCTCGGAGACGGTGAGGACGCGTGCCGCGCGGAGAACCGAGCGCGGGACGACGCGGCGGAAGACGAGCCGGTCCTTCCAGCCCATGAGCTCCGGCGCGCGCGCGAAGGAGAGGTCGTGCACGGTCACGACGCAGGGGCACGGCGCGCGCAGCGGCACCGCGTACTGCGTGTGACAGAGATCCGCGCCGAGGCGCCCGAGCAGGCGCGAGAGCGTCCAGGCCATGCGCAGCTCCTGCGAACGCGTGCGCAGCTCGACGGCCTCGACATCCTCCGGTACGAGATCGGGGTTGCGCGTGACCGCGACCAGCCGGATCCCAGCCTCCGGCGCGAGCGGGGCGAGCTCGCGGAGCAGGTTGCGCACGTAGGTCTCGTCCCCCGTGCGCTCCCGCCCGAGCACGTCGGCGTCCACGACGACGAGGGCGTTCAGCCGAGCTCCTTCCACAACGCCTCGACCGCATCGGCGGACGCGGCCCAGGTGAACCGCGCCGCGCGCGCGAGGCCAAGGGCGACGAGCTCGTCGCGCCTCCCCTCCGCCTCGGCGATCCCGGCAGCGAGTGCGTCCGCACTCGCAGGGTCGGCGAGCAGCGCTGCGCCTCCCGCGACCTCCTCCATCGCCGTGCCCGACGACGTCACGACAGGCGTGCCGCAGGCCATCGCCTCGAGCACGGGGAGCCCGAAGCCCTCGTACACGGACGGGTAGAGCACGCAGCGCGCGCCGCGGTAGAGGGCGGCGAGCTCGGCGTCCGGGACCTCGCCCACCCAGCCCGGGACCTCGACGCCGCCCCAGCCGCGGGCGCCGACGACGCGGAGCTCGACGCCCGCCAACGTCGCTGCCTCGACCGCACGAGCAAGGTTCTTCCGCGGCTCGAGCGTCGCCACCGCGAGCACGTAGTCGCCCTCCGCGGGCGGCCCGTCAGGCGTGAAGGCGGCGTCCACCCCGTTCGGGACGACGCGCACCCGCTCCGCGTCGATGCCGACGAGCTCGACGACCTCGCCCCTGGTGAACTCCGACACGGCGACGACCGCGCTCGCCGCGTGCAGGACCTTCCGCAGCCCCGCCCGCCCGTACTGGCGGTGCCAGCGCGGGAACGCCTTGGGGAAGCGGAGGATCGCGAGGTCGTGGACGGTGAGCACGACCGGCGGCTCGGCTCGTGCCGGACCGCGGAACGTCGTGCAGTGGAGAAGATCGAGCCCGCGCGCCCGCCTCGAGAGGCCGAGCGGGTACCAGAGCGCGTCGCGGGCGACGCTCGCTGCGCGGCCCGGCCCTCCGAAGCTCAGGAGCTCGAGGTCGAGACCCGCACGCTCCCGGAGCGCGCCCACGAGCCCGCGCACGTGCCGCGCGGTTCCCGCTCGGGTCTGCACGAGCGGGGAGACATCGACACCGACCCTCATCCGCTCGCCCCTGCGAGCGAGCGGGCGACTCGCCGAACCGCGTCCTGCGGCTCCGGGTAGCGCAGGAGCGCGACCGCGTCCTCCTCGGAGCACCACCGGTAGCCCACGTGCTCGTCGTCGAGCGTCGGCTCCCAGCCGGGCGGCGACCCGGCGGCGAAGGCCGCCACCGCGATCTCGGTCACGTTCGGCTCGAAGCGCTCCTGCACCTCCGGCGGCTCGTCCACGAGCGCGTACGCGTAGACGCGATCGAGCGACGACACCTCGGCATCGAGCCCCGTCTCCTCGAGCAGCTCCCGCCGGGCGGCGGACCCGGCGTCCTCGCCCTCCTCGAGCGCGCCGGCGACGACGTGCCAGTAGCCCTGGCGCTCGGGAGAGCGCTCGAGGACGAGGAACTCCACGCCGTCGACCCCGGGCCGGTGGACGACGACGAGCGCCTCCTCCGGCCGCCTCACCGCGCAGCCTCCTCGTAGCCGCGGAGGAAGATCTCGCCGACCGTGCGCCAGGTAAAGCCCTGCGCGTGCTCGAGGCCCGCCTCCGACAGCGTCTCGCGCTCCGCGAGCGCGCGCTCGATCGCCGCAGCGATCGCCGCGGGGTCCTCGGGGTCGGCGCGCACGGCGGCGAAGCCGCTCGCCTCGTCGAGCGAGGGATGGGCCGAGGAGACGACCGGGCAGCCGCAGGCCATCGCCTCGATCACCGGGATCCCGAACCCCTCGAAGCGGGAGGGGTAGACGGCGACCGCGGCACCGCGGTAGAGGCGGGCGAGCTCCTCGTCGGAGACGAACCCGAGCCGGCGGATCCCGGAGTCGTCGAGGAACGGCTGCTCACCCCAGCCCTCGGCGCCGACGACGGCGAGGAGAACGTCGCCGGCGAGCAGCCGGTGCGCCTCCACGAGCGTCTGCAGGTTCTTGCGGGGCTCCAGCGTGGCCACGGTCAGCACGTACGGCGCGCCGAGGTCCTCGGCCGGCCCGTCGGGTTGGAAGACGTCCTTCACCGCCGGCCGGGCGACCTGCACCCGTTCCGGCTCGATCTCGAGCGTCTCGACCACGTCCCGCCCGGTGTACTCCGAGTTCACGTAGACGACATCGCAGGTCTGCGCCGCGTTCCGGTACTTGCGCGTGTGCATCGACCGGGTCCGGGCGGTCGTCCACTCGGGATGGTGGAGCGGGACGAGGTCGTGGATCGTGGTCGCCCTGACGCCTGCCCGCTGCGGCGGGAACATCCAGTCGCTGAAGTGGAGGACGTCCACGTCCCCGAGCAGGCGCTCTGCAGGAGGACGCCCGAACGCGCTCCATGCGGTACGCACGGCATGCGAGAACGGGAGCCGCCAGGTCCGGAGCTCAACGTCGATGCCCTCAAGCGCCGCGCGGATGCGGTCGGGGCCGCGCAAGCTCGTCGGAGCGAACGCGATGACCTCGTGCTCGCCGCCCGCGACCTCGACGAGGCCGCCGAGCGAGCCCCGGATGTAGTTCCCGATCCCGAGCAGCGGGTGCGAGAGCGGGGAGACGTCGAACGCGATCCTCACCGGTTGCTCGCGGGCACGAAGCGGAAGCCGTTGAAGTGCGCGCCGAGCACGCGGTCGTCCGCGTTCTCGCCGCCCGTCACCTCGGACGGGACCGCGGTCGGCGTGACGGTGAAGACGACACGGCACTCGTCCTCCCCCGGCCGGGGAGCGAGCTGGACCGCGAGGGCGGCCTGGCCTCCCGCCGGCAGGCGCACGCGGCCGATCTCCTTCCCGCCCGAGCGGGCGACGACGGTCTGCGCCCCGAAGAAGAGCGCAGCATCGCTCGCGAGCTCGACGCTGAGGCGGCCCGGCTCGCACCGCCGCCGCAGGTAGGTGACCTCCTCGCCCGACCAGGTCTCGTTCGGGTACAGGCCGTCGACCCGCGTCGCCGACACGAGCGGCGTGCTCACGCGCCACAGCCGGATTCCCCACCCGAGGTCGAACGCGATCGCCCTGCCGGCGGGCTCGAAGGTGGCGTCGGCGAGCACGTACTCGTCCGTGACCGGCGAGCCGTCGGGCAGCGTCACCGCGCCCGTCCGCGGGTCGGTCGTGACGAGGGTCTCGGGAAGGAGGCCCGGTGTCGGCTGGTCGACGTAGTACACGGGCCCGACACCCCGGTTGAAGAACTCGTTCAGGTTCACGGTCAGCCGGTCCGTGCGACCGGTCCAGAGGAAGGCTGCGCTGGCGCCGCCGGGAAGGGCGCGATCGACCCAGTCGCGGTTCGGCGCGCGGATCCCCTGAAACAGCACACCGCGGGAGAACTGCTCGAAGCCGTGCGTTCCGAACCAGATCGACTGGAACGCAACGGCCCACAGGCCGAGCACGAGCAACGGGAGGACGACCGCGAAGCGCCGCGGGACGAACAGGAAGGCGGCCGCCAGGACGACGCCCAGCATGAACATCGCAGTCGCGATCCACTCCCCGCCGATCCGGTCCTGCAGCGACCAGAGCGGGAGCAACATCAGCGTGTCCGAGATCGCAGAGGTCGTCAGGAAGCGGTCGAACGGGATCGCGAGGACGACGAGCGCGCAGGCGGTCGCGGCGGCGAAGGAGACGGCGCGCGGCCGCGGCGCGCCCCGCTCGATCCACGCCAGGAGCGCGACGAGGTAGAGCGGCGCGACGTAGAACATGTTCCGCTCCTCGATCCGATGTGAGAAGACGGACGCGAAGGCGGCGACGACCGGGAGGACGCAGACGGTCAGCGCGAGCGTCATCGCGAGGAAAGCCTGCAGCCGCCGGTCGAGCGTACGCGCGCGGGCGACGAGGACGATCGTCGCCGCCACCGGGACGACGAGCACGTAGAGCACGAGCTCCGCGACGTGGTAGACGAGGTAGCGGAGCACCTCACCGACTTCGTAGTCGGCCTCGCCCACCGGCTCGTACGCGCCCAGGAGGTCCTGCGGCGTCTTCCCCGTGACGACGCGCAGCAGGAGCGCGAGCGCGCCGAGCGCGACGAAGCTCCCGAAGAGCGCGCGGTAGCGTTGGATCACCGCTCGCGGGCCGAGCCCCTCGAGCACCGCGAGCACGAACGGCGCAAGAAGGATCGCGGGGACGAACGCGGCCGCCTGGACGCGCGTCGCGAACGCGAGCGCGACGAGGCCGACGAGCAGCGCGACGCGAGGCCACGTCGGCCGCTCGAGCACGAGGACGAGGACGAGCGCGACGACGAGGAAGAGCGGGTAGAAGACGTTCTCCGTCATCACGGTGCCCGTGTAGGCGAGCGACGGCACCGCGACCGCGAGCACGGCTGCGAGCAGCGCGAGCCACTGCCCGACGACGCGACGGGCGAGGAAGTACGCAGGGATCGCCGCGAGCGACATGACCGCGCTGTTGACGAGCTTGACCGCCGCGTAGGCGTCGACGAGGCCGTCGAAGGCGAGGTAGGCGGGCGCGATGACGAGCGGGTACACGATGCTGAGCCCCGGATCGGGCGTGTCCCGGACGAGAGGCTCCCCCGCGTCTGCGAGCCCTCGCGCGACCTCGGACCAGAGAATCTCGTCGACGATGATGAAGGGCGCCTCGATCCCGCCAGCGAGCACGCCTCGGACGAGCGCCGAGAGGCCGACGATCGCGGCGAGCCAGGCCCAGACGGGGACGCGGCCCAGGCTACTAAGGCGCAAGATCGACCTCGGCGAGGCGCTCGGCGAGCTCCGACGACTCGCGGGTCGCCGGCGCGATGCCGACGTCCCCCGCAGCCTCGCTCACCTCGCGCAGCACCGTGTCGACGACGGCAGGGCCTCCGGCCGCCTCCTCGAGGGCCGCGGCGTACCGCTCGGCGACGCGCTCGAGGTCGTGCTCGCGGCGCGCGAGCGCCGCGCCCGCCCGCCCCAGCTCGCTTCGGACGTCGTCCCGCGTCAGCAGGAGCTCGAGCGCCGCTTCCAGGTCGTCCGTCTCGCGCTCGTCGACGGGGATCTTCAGTACGACTCCGTCGGGCAGCTCCGAGAACCAGCCGACGTCGCTGACGACGAGCGGCTTTCCGAGCGAGAGCGCGCGGATCACGCTGCCCGAGGTCTCGCCCATGGTCGGATGGCGCAGGTTGACGCAGACGTCGGCGCCGGCCATCAGCGCCCAGAGGCGACCGTCGTCGACCCAAGATTTGCGCGCGAGGCCCTCGCCTGCGAGCCCGAGGCGCTGGAGCCGGCGGTCGAGGTCGAACCCCGGCGCGGTGGGGCCGACGAGGAGCAACGTGGCATCCGGGTGACGCTTGCGAACGTCCGCGAACGCGCGCAGGAGCTCCGGGATCCGCTTGCTGGCGTTGACGACGCCGAAGCAGCCGACGACGAGCCCCTCGGTGGGTCGCTCCGGCTCGACGTCCGGCACCGGCCAGGCGGGGTGCGGGATCACCCAGATCGGGCGTTCGTAGCCCGCCGCGCGGGCGAGGGAGGCGACGGCCCGAGAGTGGACGACGAGCCCCGTGGCGTGCTCGAGGACGAAGGACGCGAGCGGGAAGTCCTCGGGACGCGCCTCCCACAGCGGGGGGATCCGCTTGTCGAGGACTCCGTGCGCGAGCAGGCGCCCGACGACGCCGTGGTCGCGCTCCATCGCGTCGAGATAGCCGTGCCCGTCGCGGCGGCCGACCGTCATCCCCGCGACGAGGTGGTGCAGCACGAAGTCGTGGAGGACGACGACACCGGGTCGGCGCCGGAGCGCGTCGACGATCCAGGCATGGGCGTCCGGGTTGTTGCCGACGTGGTAGAGGCAGAGGTCGGCGGCGCGCGACGCGCGTTTGCGTCCCCGACGCTGGACATCGAGGTCGACCCGTCGCCCGAGGGCGGGGATGAGGAGCGCCGAGTAGTCCGCGACGCCGGTCCGCTCCGGGGGCAGTGGCGAGTAGTACGCGACTCTCACGCGAGCAGCCTCTCCACCGCGCGGCTCCAGGTCACGTCCTCGGCGATCGCCTTCCCGGCCCTCCCGAACGACGCGGCCTCGTCGCGGTGGGCCCGCAGCCAGCCGGCGGCACGCGCGAGGTCGTCCGCGTCGGGCGACACGACGAGCCCCGTCCGCCGGTCGCTGACGACTTCGAGCGGGCCTCCGGCGTCGGTTGTCGTGAGCACCGGCTTCTCGGAGAGGAACGCCTCGAAGGGGACCATCCCGAAGTCCTCGTCCACCGGCGCGTAGAAGACCGCGAGGCAGCGCCCGTAGAGGTCAGCGAGCTCCTCCTCGGACACGCGCCCCGCGAACCGCGCACGTCCATCGAGCGAGCGAGCCCGGGCGAGCTCCTCCAGCCGCGGGCGATCCGGCCCGTCGCCGACGATCACGACCTCGAGCGACGGGTCGAGCGCGGCTGCCTCGAGCAGCAGGTCGATCCGCTTCGCCCGGTCGAGCCGGTTGACGGAGAGCACGAAGTCGCCGTACGACTCGCACCGGTACGGGAGCTCCTGCGGCGGGTGTGGGAGCACCTCCGCCTCGAACCCCGTCGCACGCTCGAGCCGGTCGGCGACGTTGCGTGAGGTCGCGAACAGGCGCGTGGCCTCGCCGAGCGCGACTCGGTCGAGCGTCTGCACCTTCCGCCTGGTCGCGCGGTCCTCGGGCGAGTCCCCGAACTGCCCGAACTCCGTCCCGTCGAGCTCGTACGCCTGGCGGAACTGGTGCAGGAGCCACACGCGCTTGTTGCGATGGCGCACGAGGTACGAGGGGAACTTCGTCGCCAGGACGAGGTCGATCGGACGACCGTCCGCCTCCTCGAGGTCGAGAAGGCGCCAGAGGAACGCCTGGGTGAGGACGCGCGCGCCCGGGTACCACTTGAACGGGACGGTGACGAGGTCGGCCTCGTGCCCGTGCTCGCGGAGCTCCTGCACGAGGCGGTCGGCCATGATCTCCGCGCCGCCCCGCTCGAACGGCACCTGCGGCCTGGCTACGGCGATGCGCATCGCTAGCCCGTGCGGCTCGCTACGACGGAAACCCCTGCAGATACCGCATTTCCGGCTCCGTCACAAGGCATCGGGGCATTCTATCGGCGCCGTCAGCCGGGTCAGGTCGCGCCGAGGCGGCGGCGGATCTCCTCGGCATCGGGCTCGCTAGGCGTTCGCATCCACGGCTGGAGGCCGCCCTTGAGGACGGCGAACGCGAACAGGTTGGCCTGGCCGGGCAGGACGGTCACGAGCGCACGCAGCGGCCAGCGGGCGAAGCGCCAGGCGCTCTTCCCGCTCTGTTCGAGCACCGACACCGGCAGCTCGAGCTCGCGGAACCAGAGGAAGCGGTGTTGTCGCTCGGGTGCGGCCGAGCGGATCGTCTTCTCCACCTCGCGCTCGGTCCAGCGGTAGACGTAGTTCGGGACGGCGCTGTTCGCCACGCCGCCCGTGCAGAAGCCCTCGGCCGCGACGACGGTCAGCTCGTACTCCTCCGCGACGCCGAGCCGGTTCGCCAGCCGCATCAGCGTGGAGTCGCGCGCCTCCAGCGCGAGGACGCCGGCCCGGGACACGCGGTAGAGCTCGAGCAGCGCGCGGTGCGGCGAGCGGCAGTGGTGGAGGGCGGCCGAGACGATCCCGAAGTCGAAGCTCCCGTCCACATAGGACAGCGCCTCGGCGTCCTCGACGTCACCCTGCCCGGGATCGAGGTTCGTGAGCGTCACGTTGAGGAAGCCGTGGCTCGCGAGCACCGAGCGGTCGAGCTCGCCCCCGCCCACAACGACGAGCGCGTGGTCGCGGGTGAGCACGCCGCGCTCGAGCAGCTCGCCCACGACGCGCCGGTAGAAGCGCTCGCGCTCGACCGGCTCCCTCGCCGGCGCTTCGCTCACGTGCCCGGGGCGCGCTCCGACCGAAGCCGCTCGATCTCCGCCTGGAGCCGGTCGACCTGCTCCTGGAGGTCGTCGACGAGGCGGAGCGCGGCGGCGTTGAACGACCGCTGGTCGTACGCGAGCGGCTCGACGTACCAGCGCATCAGCTTCCGGAGGACCGCCTTCACGGGCGTGCCCACTCCGCCGCGCACTCCCGGCCGCAGGCGGAGGGAGCGGTCGGCCGAGACGGGCCAGAGCCGCTCGGCCTCGGCGCGGACGGCCCGACGCTCTGCCGGGTCGCCGGACACGGCCCCCGGGTCGGCGCCGGAGCGCCGAACTTCCTCCTTCAGCTGCCGGAAGAGCTCCTCCACGTCGACGGAAGTACCTGCATCTTCGCCGTTTTTCGCGTCCTCGGAGGGCATCGCGGGATTCTAGCGGCGGCACCCGTGCGGACTATCTAGGATCGGATCGTGCGCGTCGGCATCTCGCTGCTCACGCTTGCGCCGAGCGATCTCGGCGGGTCCGAGACGTACGCGCGTCAGCTCACGCGCACGCTCGCGACGGTCGGGACGCACGAGTACACGGCCTTCGTCCCGGCCCGGGCGAAGGACGCGGCCGGCGGTCTCTCGGCCGTCGAGGTGCGCGACACGCCCGCGGCGACGCGCGGGCCGTCCCGCATCCCGGCGCTCGCGATCTCGTCGCTCCGCTCGCGCGAGGTGCGGTCCGAGCTCGACCATCTCGACGTCGTCCACTACGCGCTCACGGTGCCGCTCCCCCGGACCGACCTGCCGACGGTGGTCACGCTGCACGACGTGCAGCACCGCGACCTGCCCGAGTTCTTCGGGCCGGGGCGCCGCTCGTTCCGACGGATCGCGTACGACCGCGCCGCGCGGAACGCCGCCGCCGTGATCGTCACGAGCGAGTTCGTCCGCGAGCGCGCCGTCGAGCTGCTCGACCTCGACCCGACGCGCGTGCACGTCGTGCCGCACGGCGTCGACCACTCGGTGTTCAACCCCGATGACGACGAACGCGAGCCGTTCATCCTCTACCCGGCGAGGCCGTGGCCGCACAAGAACCACGCGCGCCTGATCGAGGCGTTCAGGCAACTCCGCGAGACACGCCCGCGGCTGCGGCTCCTGCTGACCGGAGGCGGGCTCGAGCGGCTCGACCCGCTGCCGGAGGGCGTGACCAGCCTCGGCTCCGTCTCGACCGAGCGCATCGTGGCGCTGTACAGACGTGCGGCCTGCCTCGTCTTCCCGAGCCTGTACGAGGGCTTCGGTCTGCCGCCGCTCGAGGCGATGGCGTGCGGCTGCCCGGTCGCGGCCTCGAACACGGGTGCGATCCCGGAAGTGTGCGGGGATGCGGCGGTGCTCTTCGACCCGCTGGACGTCGATGCGATCGCCGCCGCGGTCCTCGAGGCGGACGAGCGCTCGCAGGAGCTGCGGGAGAGGGGACTCGCACGGTCTGCCGAGTTCAGCTGGGGGCGCGCAGCGCGCCAGCACGAGGACGTCTACGTCGCCACCGCTAGCGAAGCGCCCGTAGGTATGCCCACGACGCCCTGAGCCCGCGCGGACGGACGAGGGCGACGAGGGCGACGTAGGTCACGAGCCCGGCGAGGGCCGCCGCGAGCGAGCCGAGGACGAGCGCCGGGGGGAGGAAGCCGAGCAGCGCGAGCACCGCGATCACCGCCGCGGCCGACGCAAGGCCGCGCGATGCCGGCGACAGCGCACGCAGCTCGACGAGCAGCGCGGCCAGGACGAACGACGTCGACAGCGCGAGCGCCACGGCCAGGCCGTCGAGGTTCGCGAGCTCGACGGCGATCCAGGCGAGGAGGACGTGGATCCCGAGAGCGACGACCGCGATCAGCGGCAGCGCGCGCAAGCGCTCGACGACGAACGCGAGCGGGAAGGCCACGTTCACGCCGACGGAGACGACCATCCAGGGTGCGAGCACGACGACGAGCCGCCCGACCTCGGCGCCGACGTCGCCGCCGTACGCCTCGCCGAGGAACGCCTCGACCACGTCAGCGCCCGCGAGGGCGAACACGCCGGCGGCCGCTCCGATGAACGCGAGCGCGACCCACGAGGCGGAGACGACGTGCCGTGCGGCGAGCTCCGGCGAGAGCCCGCTGCGCGCGAGCGGCACCGAGGTGACGAGCCCGAGCGAGACCGCGGTCACGGACACGAGGCTGGCGGCGGCGAGGTACGCGTAGCCGAAGCTCGTCACCGAGCCCGAGCCGAGCCGGCCGGCGAACGGGAGGCAGACGACGTAGAGGAGCTGGAGCGCGATCGGGAGCGAGGCGGCGGTG
>DASSCD010000065.1:0-7006 GCA_035698005.1 Gaiellaceae bacterium
CGTGATGCCGAACCCGTGGGACGTCGGCTCCGCGAAGCTGCTCGCCGCATGCGGCTTCCCGGCGCTCGCGACGACCAGCGCCGGGTTCGCCTGGGCGCTCGGCAAGCACGACCAGCAGGTCACGCGGGACGAGCTCGTGGCGCACGTGGCCGCGCTCGCGCGCGCGACCTCGCTCCCGCTGAACGTCGACAGCGAGCGCTGCTATCCCGACGAGCCCGGCGGTGTCGCGCGCACGGTCGAGCTCCTCGCGGAGGCGGGAGCTGCTGGCTGCTCGATCGAGGACTACAACCCGGAAGCCGGCGGGATCGACGACGTTGGGGCCGCGGCCGACAGGGTTGCGGAGGCCGCGGAGGCGGCGCACACCCGGACCGAGCCGATGGTACTCACCGGGCGGGCGGAGAACCACCTGCGCGGCGTCGACGACCTCGACGACACGATCGCGCGTCTGGTCGCGTACCGCGACGCGGGAGCGGACTGCCTGTACGCGCCGGGCCTTCGTGATCTCGCGCAGATCCGCGAGGTCGTCGAGGCGGTGGGCGCGCCCGTGAACGTCCTCGCGCTCCCGGGCGGCCCGCCGATCCCCGAGCTCGCCGAGGCCGGCGTGCGGAGGGTCTCGACGGGAAGCCTGCTCGCGTCCGCTGCCTACGCCGCGCTCGTCGGTGGCGCCCGGGAGCTCCTCGCAGAGGGCACGTCCCACTACGGGGAGGCGGGCGTCCCACGGGACGTGCTCGGAACGGCGTTCGGCTAGGTTGTCGCCCGTGGCCGAGCCGACCATCGACGACATCGACGCGCTCGTCGGCCCGGCGACGCCGCACTTCGCGTACCAGCTGCGCGCGCGCGTCCGCGAGCTGATCGAGGAGCTCCCGGCGGACCACCCGGTGCGACGCCACGGCGAGCAGCAGATGGAGCTCCTCGACCGCCTCGGTCACGCCTCGTCGCTCGCCGGGGACGCGCCGCTCGAGCCCCGCAGCCGGATCGGGTGGGAGACCATCCCGTCCGCGGCTCCCGCCTCGAGGCCGCTCCCGAAGCGCTACTCGGCCGGCGACGCCGACCGAGCGTGACCCCGGACGCAGGCCGTACCTACGAGGGGGCGTCGGTGCTCGTCACCGGTGGCACGCGAGGCATCGGAAAGACGACCGCGCTCCGCTTCGCCTCGCTCGGGGCGACGCGTATCGCGCTCGGGTACATGCGCGGCGACCGCGCCGCGGAGGAGACCGCTGCGGAACTCGCGGAACTCGGCGTCGAGCCCATTCTCGTTCGCGGCAACGTCGCCTCCACCCGCGTCGCGGAGGAGGTCGCGGCGCTCGGCCCGCTCGACGTCCTCGTGCATGCCGCGGCGACCGGCGTCATCCGGCCGGCGCTCGAGACGGAGGACAAGCACTGGGACTGGACGCTGGCGGCGAACGCGCGCGCGTTCCTGTCGCTGACTCGGGCAGCCGCGCCGTCGATGCCCGAGGGCGCGGCGATCGTCGCGATCTCGAGCCTCGGCTCGACCCGCGTCCTCGAGGACTACGCGCTCGTGGGCGCGTCGAAGGCGGCGCTCGAGGCGCTCGTCCGCTACCTCGCGGTCGAGCTCGCGCCGCGCGGGATCGCGGTGAACGCGGTCTCGGCGGGCGTCGTCGAGACCGGAGCGCTCGAGCACTTCCCGCGCAAGGAGGCGATGCTCGAGCTCGGCCGGCGAAACCCCGTCGGTCGCCTCGTCACGCCCGAGGACGTCGCCGCCTGCGTGACGTTCCTCTGCTCCCCCGACGCCGCGATGATCCGCGGCCAGGTGCTCGTGCTCGACGGCGGCGGCAGCCTGCTGCTACCGATGGACTGAGCCCGCACGCAAGGCGGAGATCCGCAGAAGCGGATCTCCGCCGCGAAGACCCTGGAGGCGACCACGTTCGCGGTCGCATCGTGCGGCTGACGGCGAGCGCTAGCCTCGTCCGGGCACGAGCCGCCCGACGGTCGCCTTCGCGACCATCGTCGCGAGCGACGGGTTCTCCTGCAGCCGGCGGAGGGAGTACTCGTACCAGCGCTCGCCGTAGGGCACGTACACGCGGAGCCGATGTCCGGCGGCCACGAGCTCGGACGCACGCCGCTCGCGGACGCCGAGGAGCATCTGCAGCTCGTACGCGTCGCGCGGCATCCCCTGCACCCGCTCGAGCGCGCGGTCGAGCAGCCATTCGTCGTGGGTCGCCACGGCCGGGTAGCACCCGGCCTCGAGGAGCGCGTCCAGCACGCGCACGAAGCTCTCGCGGATCTCGTCACGGCCCTGGTACGCGATCTCCCTCGGCTCGACGTAGATGCCCTTGCAGAGGCGCACGCTCGGCCGCAGCTCGGCGAGCGCGGCAACGTCCTCCAGCGTTCGCCGGAGGCACGACTGCAGGACGATGCCGACGTTGTCGCGGCGCGCGTTCCGGAGCTCGCGGTAGAGCAGGAACGTGTCGTCGGTGCAGCTCGAGTCCTCCATGTCGATCCGCACGAAGATCCCTCGCGCCGCAGCGTCGGCGACGACGGTCGCGAGCAGCGAGCGGCAGAGGTCGAGGTCGACCTGGAGCCCGAGTGCGGTCAGCTTCACGGACACGCTCGCGTCCAGGTGATCCCCGGCGATCGCGTCGAGGGCCGCGTGGTACGCGGAGGCGACGGCCTCCGCCTCGGCTGCCCGCGTGACCTCCTCGCCGAGGACGTCGACCGTCGCCAGCTTCCCCTCCGCGTTCAGCGCAGCGACCGTCGTGCGGGCGTCATCGAGGGTGGCACCGGCGATGTACGGCGCCGAGAGACGCTGGACGACCGGGCGCGGCACGGCGGGCAGCAGGCGGACGATGGCCCGGTCGACGACTCTCACCGCGGCGCGATTCTACGAGGGCACTGGGGACTCGGTAGTTCGCCGTCCCGGAATCGGCGTGAACGCCGATGCTCCCACGCCCGTCCGGAGATCCAATCGGAGGGTGAGACGCATCGTGATCATGGGCGCGGGGGGCCGCGACTTCCACGACTTCAACACCGTCTTCCGCGAGGACGACTCGGTCGAGGTCGTCGCCTTCACGGCCGCCCAGATCCCAGGCATCGACGACCGCACCTACCCGCCCTCGCTCGCCGGAGCGCGCTATGCGGAGGGGATCCCCATCCGGCCCGAGTCGGAGCTCGCGGAGATCGTGCGGGCCGAGGGCGTGGAGACGGTCTACCTCTCCTACTCCGATCTCAGTCACGAGGAGGTCATGCACAAGGCCTCGCGCGTGCTGGCCGCAGGCGCGGACTTCGGCCTGCTCGGGCCGCAGGCGACGATGCTCGAGGCGACGCTGCCCGTGATCGCCGTCACCGCCGTCCGGACCGGGTGCGGCAAGAGCCCGACGAGCCGGCGGATCGGATCGCTCCTCCGGGCGGCTGGGCATCGCGTCGGCCTCGTCCGTCATCCGATGCCGTACGGCGACCTGGAGGCGATGCGCGTGCAGCGGTTCGCGAGCCTGGAGGACGTCGACCGTGCGCGCCCCACGATCGAGGAACGCGAGGAGTACGAAGAGCACGTCGCGCTCGGGATGACGGTCTATGCGGGCGTCGACTACGCGGCCGTCCTCGAGCTGGCGCAGAGCGAGTGCGACGTGCTCGTCTGGGATGGCGGGAACAACGACCTTCCCTTCTTCCGGCCCGACCTCCATGTCGTCGTCGTCGACCCGCTCCGCGCGGGCGACGAGGTCGGCTACCACCCCGGCGAGGCAAATCTCCTGCGCGCGGACGTCGTCGTCGTCAACAAGGTGGACAGCGCGGCCTCGGAGCAGGTGCGAGAGGTGCTGCGCTCGGTCGCGTCCGCAAACCCGTTCGCGACGATCGTGACCGCGCTCTCGCACGTGACCCTCGAGGCGGGACCATCGCTGGCGGGCAAGCGCGTGCTCGTCGTCGAGGACGGCCCCACCCTGACGCACGGCGGCATGGAGTACGGCGCCGGATCGGTGGCGGCGCGGCAGGAGGGCGCCGCCGAGCTCGTCGACCCGCGTCCGTTCGCGCAGGGATCGATCGCGACGGTGTTCGCCTCGTACCCGCATCTCGGCCGCGTCCTGCCTGCGATGGGCTACTCGGCGCAGATGCTGCTCGACCTCGAGGCGACCATCGAGGCGGCGAAGGCAGACGTCGTCGTCGCGGGGACGCCGATCGACCTCGCGCGGTTGCTCGAGACGAGCAGCCCGATCCGCCGGGCCCGGTACGAGCTCCGCGAGGTCGGAAGGCCGACGCTCGCGGACGCGTTGGCGCCCATTCTGCGGCTCCTGCAGCGGCCCGCCGCGCTGGGCACCGGTGTGCGCTGACCGGCCGCGCTACTGGCGCATGAAGCCCTGGCGCGCGGCGGAGACGAGCGCCACGGCCTCGGGGAAGAGCACACGCATCGCGTCGCGGAGCGCGACCGCCTGCGCGTCGGACGACCCCTCCACCTGGACCCGCGAGAGCGCCGCGGAGGTGAGCTCCACCGCAGTGTTCAGCGTCAGCGTCGCGAACTGCTCGCGCTGGGCGTCCTGGACCGTCTCGGCCTGGCGCTCTGCGAACTCCCGCAGCGCGCCGAGCAGGTCCTCGGGATCGCCGCCGAACGGGAAGAAGCCGCCGCCTCCGCTCTCCATGGTGCCAGCGTACCCGCGAGGCCGCGCCCCGCGTGCGGGGGTCGCTCAGCCGGCGAGCGCGATCCGGTAGCCGGCCTCGACCTCGCGCTGGAGCTCCGAGACGGCAGCCTGCGCGCCCTGCAGCGCGGTCGAGAACGGCGACGGAGCGATCGGGTCGAGCTCGCGCTCGAGGCGGCGGGTCGCGGCGCCGATCGCGTCCAGCCGCTCCGGCGTCGCGACCTGCGGCGGCTCCCCGAGGACCTCTTGCAGCGCTCGTGCGGCGGCCTCGGCCTCCTCGATGCGCTCGGGCGACTCGGTCTCGCGCAGCTCCACGAGGCGCGCGACGAGCGACTCGACGTCGCCGCCTGCGGCTGAGTCGACGGCGATCTCGCACAGCGCCGCGATCGAGACGGCCTCGCGGAGCGCAGCCCGTGTCCTGACCGGTGAGCCGTCAGCCGCGACCGCGAGCCAGCTCCGTCGGCCGTCGCCGTCGTCGAACGCGCACAGGTACACGCGCTCGCCGGCGCGCGGCTCGGTCGGGAGCACCGCGGACACGGTATCCGCCGGTCCGGCGTGCACCGCTGCGACCCCGGCGATGCGATCGAGGTCGTCGGCGAGCGCCACGTCGCCAGAATACGAGTCGATGTCCTCCGTGGACGCCCGCGAGCTCTTCGCGCCGCTCGGCCCGACGTACGACCGCGTCGGCGCAACGCTCTCGCTCGGACAGGACCCCCGGTGGCGGCGCTTCCTCGTCGGCCGCCTCCCCGAGGACCGCGGCGAGGTCCTCGACGTCGCGACGGGCACCGGGCTCGTCGCGGCCGAGCTCCTCCGCCGCGGCTTCCGCGTCACCGGCCTCGACCAGAGCCCGGGGATGCTGGACGTGGCGCGCCGTCGCTTCGGCGACCGGGTCGCGCTCGTCGAGGGGTCTGCCGAGGCGCTGCCCTTCTCCGACGCCGTCTTCGACCACCTCACGTTCACGTACCTTCTCCGCTACGTCGAGGACCCGGGAGCGACGCTCGCGGAGCTCGCACGGGTCGTACGGCCGGGCGGTGTCGTCGCGTCCCTCGAGTTCGGCGTCCCCGGCTCCCTCGCGCGGCCCGCCTGGGAGGCGTACGTGCGGGTCGGGCTCCCGCTCGCGGGGAAGGTCCTGCGCACCGGCTGGGACGAGGTCGGGGGCTTCCTCGGAGGCTCGATCCGGAGCTTCTGGGCCCGCTATCCGCTCGAGCGCCAACTCGAGCTCTGGCACGCGGCGGGCATCCGCGGCGTCGAGGCGCGACGGCTCTCGCTGGGCGGCGGCGTCGTCGTGTGGGGGAGCCGGGCGTGACCGCCCCGCCCGGGGCGCGGCCGGCGTTCTACGCGCTCGAGCGCGGCGGCTGGCGCGACTACGTGACGTTGCTGCACCCCCCGTACACGGCCTGGCACCTGTCGTACGTCGTCGTCGGGGGCTGCCTCGCCCCCGCCGTCGCCTGGGGCAGGCTCGGCGCCGCGGTCGCCGCCTTCGCCCTCGCGGTCGGCGTCGGGGCTCACGCGCTCGACGAGCTCGCGGGAAGGCCCCTCCGCACGCAGATCCCGGACGCGGTCCTCATCGCGCTCGCCTCCGTCTCGATCGCCGCCGCCTGCGCGATCGGCCTCGTGGGCGCCGCCGCCTTCGACCCCTGGCTCGCGCTCCTCGTGCCGGTCGGCCTCTTCCTCGTCCTCGCCTACAACCTCGAGGTCCTCGGCGGCCGCTTCCACTCGGATCTCTGGTTCGCCCTCGCCTGGGGCGGGTTCCCGCTCGTGTGCGGGTATGCCGCCGTGGCCGGCGACCTGCACCTCGCCGCCTTCATCGCGGCCGGCTTCGCCGTGCTCCACTCGCTCGCCCAGCGGGCGCTCTCGAGCCACGTTCGCTTCCTGCGCCGGCGCGTGGTGGCGGCGCGGGGCGAGCTCGAGCTCGAGGACGGCACGCGTGAGCAAGTCGACGCCGCGACGCTGATCGCTCCCGCCGAGCGCGGCCTGCGCCTGCTCACCGCAGCCACCGTCGTGCTCGCGGCCGCGCTGGTGCTCGCGCGGCTCTGAGTGCCGAGCTGCGGTCTAGCATCCGGAGCATGACGACGGCCGCGTGGATCCTCGTCGCTGCGCTCGTCGTCGCGCTCGTCCTGGCTGCCGTGCTTGCGCGGTCGCTGCGCCGGGCACGAGCCGGCGCCGCGCGAACCGAGGCGCTCGTCGCCGACGCGCGCAAGAGCGTGAGAGCGGCCGCCGACGACGAGGCGACCCTCCAGTCCGAGCAGCTGCGGGTCGCGATCGCCCGCGCGCATGCAGACGCGCTCTCGACGTACGCGACGGAGGAGCGGCGGCTCTCGGACGAGCGGCGCGGCGAGCTCGCGGTCCGCGAGCGGGAGCTCTCGGAGCAGCTCGCCGAGACGCTGGCAGCGGTGGAGCGGCGGGTCGAGGAGCGGCTG
>DASSCD010000066.1:0-4803 GCA_035698005.1 Gaiellaceae bacterium
GCGGGTCGTGCTCGACAGAAACGGCAGCGCCCCTGCTGGGGCGCCGGTACTAGGCGGGTGGTCGTCCACCATCGATCAGGCCGCAGTATAGGCGACGGTGCCGTCGAACTCGGCCCGCGAGGCGGCGGCGTCGCGGACCAGGCGCTCGAGATGGGAGAGCGTCTCGGCGACGGCGAACCGCCTGCCGGCGGGCTTCAGGTCGTCGCCGAAGAGCGCGAACGAGAGCTCGTAGCCGGTTCGCGGCTCCGTTGCGAGCGCTGCGGTCGTCTCCTCGAGGCGGACGCGGTGGTGGTCCTGCAGCTCGCGCGCGCGCCCGGCCGGATCGTCGACCAGGTCGCCGTGCCCGGGCAGCGCGACGGCGGGAGCCAGCTCGATCGTGCGGTCGAGCGCCTCCAGGTAGTCGCCCAGCGGATCGGGGCGGCTCGCGGGCCAGAGCCCGACCGTCGGTGTGATCCGGCCGAGGATGTGATCGGCCGCGACGAGGACGCCGTCCTTCAGCAGGCAGAGCTGCCCGTCGGCATGGCCGGCGGCGGCGACGAGCTCCCAGCCGTCGATCCGCTCGCCGGCCTCCACGAGGATCGGGTCGCGCTGGTAGCGGATGAAGGGTCGGTAGAGCGAGCTCTGGCCGACGAGCTCGGCCGTCACGTCGTCGGGCGTCCCCTGCAGGCGGAACCACTCGACGAGCCGCTCCGACCACGCAGGATTCCCCCACACGAGCTCGCACTGTGCGTAGTCGAGCGCGCCCTGGTACACCGGTGCGCCGGTCAGCTCGTGCAGGTCGGCCCCGGCTCCGACGTGGTCCGGGTGGAAGTGGGTGACGAAGATCGCTGCCACGCGCCCGCCCGCCCGCTCGAGCTCGGCGCGCCAGAGCGCTTTCGCCTCGGGCAGGCCGACGCCGGTGTCGACGAGGATCCAGCCGTCCTCGCCGGGCAGCAGGTACGCGTGGACGTGCCCCGGCCGCGTCGGCAGCGGCAGCGTGACGCGCCTGATGCCGCCGGCGAGCTCGTCCATCCGGCGACTCTAGCCGCGCCCTCTAGGATCGGCGCATGTCGGGTGCAGTCCGGATCCGCCCGTATCGGGACGACGACGAGCGCGGCTGGGTCGTTTGCCGCGTGCTCTCGTTTCTCGACTCGGCGTTCTTCGACGACGTCCGCACGGCGAAGGAGCGGTACGAGCATCCTGCGATCGAGCTCGTCGCCGAGTGCGCGGGCGAGATCGTGGGGCTGATCGACGTCGAGTGCGACGACGCGGCAGGCGCCGTGTGCGGGGCGCGACCGGGCCTCGGCGGGATGATCTGGCACCTGGCGGTACATCCGGGCCATCGGCGTCGCGGGGTAGCGACCGCCCTCCTGCGCGAGGTGGAGCGTCGGGCGGGAGACCACGATCTCGTACGGCTCGAGGCGTGGACGCGCGACGACGCGGCGGCACGTTCGTGGTACGAGTCGCAGGGCTTCGAGTGCGTCGAGGGCTACCTCCACGTGTACATCGAGCTCGACGAGGGCCTCCGCGACCTGTTCCCTGTCACATCCGACGGGATCCGGCCGGTCAAGGTCTTCGCCCACTACCTCGGCGACGACGAACGGGCCATGCGCGAGCGGTTCACCCGCGTCCACGAGGACGTCCTGTACGAGCGGCGCTTCCGCTAGTGGGCCCGGATCTCGAGCTCGCGCACGCGGCCCTCGGCGGGGTCGCGCTGGCGTCGCGGCCGCTCGAAACGGGCGGGTACACGCGCTCCCGTGCATGGCGCGTCGAGACGCAGGATGGTCCCGTCTTCGTCAAGCAAGCCGAGGACGAGGGCTCCCTCCACATGCTCCGGCGCGAAGCGACTGTCTATCGGGGTGTGCCCGGGACGTTCCTTCCGTTCTTCGTCGGTTTCGCTGACTCGGGGGAGCGCGCCGTCCTCGCCCTCGAGCTCCTCGAGGATGCGACTTGGCCTCCGCCCTACCCCGAAGACGTCGGTGCGCTGTTCGATGCGCTCGAGCTCGTCGCTGCCGCCACGCCGCCGTCGGAGCTGCCTGCGCAAGGGCCGTGGCGGTCCCGCTGGGAACGCGTCGCGGACGACCCCGAGCCGTTCGTCGACCTCGGGCTCCGCTCGCGCGAATGGCTGGAGATCAGCATCGACACGTTGATCGGAGCGGAGGCTCGCGCGGTCTTCGAGGGAGACGAGCTCGTCCACAACGACGTCTACAGCGGGAACGTCGGCTTCACGAGTCGTGGTGCCGTGCTCGTGGACTGGGGAGCGGCCGTTCGCGGCTCGAGCTACATCGACGTCGCCTTCGCACTCCTCAGCGTCCGAGCCGAGGGAGCGGCGATCCCACGCGTCGACTTCCCGTCCGAGGCGCATTTCGCAGCCGCCCTCGCCGGCCATCTCGCCGCCGAGGCCCCAGCCCCACTGCCCGCCTGGGCGGAGCCCGGTTCGACGCTCCGGCAGGACATGGTCGGCGACCTCGCGCACGCACTCGACTGGGTCGACGAGCTGCTCGACCTTCCTCGCTTGCCCTGATCGAACATATGTTCTACCCTCGACGAGTGCGCGCTGAGTACCGGCTCGAGCCGTGCAAGTCCGCGCTGAACGCCGTCCGCGGCATGCCGTTCAAGTGGTCCCTGAACCCGTACATGGGCTGCGTGCACCGCTGCACGTTCTGCTACGTCCGGCACTTCGAGCAGCGCGCCGACCGCCCCTCCGACGATCGCTACGGCCGCTCGATCCGGGTCAAGACGAACGTCGCCGAGGTGCTCCGCGAGGAGCTCGCGCGGCCGGGCTGGCAGCGCGAGACCGTGTCCATCGGGGCGGCGACCGATCCGTACCAGCCCGCGGAAGCCCGCTTCCGGCTCACCCGTGCCTGCCTCGTCGAGCTCGCCGAGGCATGGAACCCCTTCTCGATCATCACGCGCGGGCCCCTCACGGTCCGTGACGTCGACGTGCTCCGGCAGGCGAGCGAGCGTGCGGAGGTGACCGTTCACTTCTCCCTGCCCACGCTCGACGAGCGCGTGTGGCGGACGACCGAGCCGGGGACCGCGCCGCCACGGAGCCGCCTGCGGGCGATCCGCACGCTCGCCGACGCGGGCATCGCGGTCGGGGTCGGCATGGCGCCGATCCTCCCCGGCCTGTCCGACCGTCCGGAGCAGCTTCGCGCGGTCGTGCGCGCGGCCAGAGGCGCTGGCGCGAAGAGCGTCTGGGCGAGCGTGCTCCACCTCCGGCCGGGGACGCGCGAGCACTTCCTCGAGGCGCTCGCACGCGACTGGCCCGAGGAGCTCGGCCGCTACGAAGCCCTCTATGCGGACCGCGCCTATCTCCCGGCGACCGTCTCCCGGCCGGTCCAGGAGACGGTCCGCGAGGCGACGCGAGGCGCGCCTCTCCGTCACGTGCCCTCGCCGAAGCGGCGGCCCGCGCCCGAGCTGCCGCAGCTCCGGCTCGCGGTCTGAGCGGTCCCGGGGAGGAGCCTGCCGGGCCGCGCCGTAGAATCGCGGCGTGGCCGACGAGATCACCTGCCTCATCGCGGACGACCACGAGGTCGTCCGGGAGGGCCTCCGCCTCGCCCTCTCCCGCTCGCCCAAGATCCGCGTGATCGGCGAGGCGGCCGACGGCGCCTCCGCGGTCGCGCTCACGGAGCGCCGCCGCCCGGACGTCGTGATCATGGACCTGCGCATGCCCGACATGGACGGGCTCGAGGCGACCGAGACGCTGCTCGAGCGCGTCCCCGGAACCGCCGTCCTCATCTTCACCGCCTACGGCGAGCGCTCGCTGCTCCAGCGCGGCCTCGAGTCCGGGGCGCGCGGCTACATCCTCAAGGAGGCCCCGCACGAGACGCTGCTGCGCGCGATCGAGAAGGTGGCGGCCGGCGAGACGTTCGTCGACCCGGGGCTCATGGCCGAGTTCGTCGCCGGGCGCGGGCAGATGGAGATCCTCACGCCGCGCGAGCGCGAGATCCTCCAGCTGCTCGCGGACGGCATGTCGAACGTGGACGTCGCGAAGAAGCTCTTCATCAGCCAGGAGACGGTGAAGAGCCACGTGCGCCACATCCTCGCGAAGCTCGAGGCGGACACGCGCACGCAGGCCGTCGCGATCGCCCTTCGCGAGGCGATGATCGATTGAGCCCCGACTCGGCCGAGCGGGCGCTTCTCACCGAGCGGATCATCTCGGAGCAGGAGGAACGGCGCCGGCTCGCGGAGCTCCTTCACGACGGCCCGGTCCAGCAGCTCTCCGCAATCGCGCAGATGCTCGACGCGGCCCTCGCCGCGATCCGCGACGCCGACGGCGAGCGCGCCGACGAGGTCCTCACCCGCGGCCTGGAGCTCGCGCGCACGGCCTCGCGCGACCTGCGCGCGCTCTGCGACGACCTCGAGCCGAGGACGGTGCGCGAGCTCGGCTTCGCGACGGCCGTCGAGGCGCTCGCGCGCCGGCTCTCGGCCGGGCGCGAGATCGAGCTCGCGTTCGACCTCGAGCACGCAGAGGAGCTCGGCGACAACGCCCTCATCGCCCTCTACCAGATCCTGCGCGAGGCGATCGACCAGGCCTCGCGCCGCGGGTCGCCCACGCGGATCGAGGTCTCGCTGCGCCCGACCGCGAACAAGGGCGCGCAGCTCGTCGTCTCGGACGACGGGCTCCCCGAGCGCCGCCGCGCGGTGCTCGAGGCGCTCGCCGAGCGCGCGGCGACGCTGAACGCCCGCTTCGACGCCCGGGTCGACGAGTCGCGCGGCACGACGATCCGGATCGAGCTGCCCCCCTCGGCCGCGCGCCGGTAGATTCCAGGGCATGGACGGGAACGGCCGAGGGGGATACCTCGTCTTCGTCTGGTCGAC
>DASSCD010000067.1:0-2168 GCA_035698005.1 Gaiellaceae bacterium
CGGCGGCGCCGAGGCGAACGAGAACGCGATCAAGCTCGCGCGCCTGTACACGGGGCGGCACAAGATCGTCGCGCGCTACCGCTCCTACCACGGGGCGACGCACGGGGCGATCACGCTGACGGGCGACCCTCGCCGCTGGCCAGCGGAGCCCGGCATGTCGGGCGTCGTGCGCATGCTCGATCCGTACACCTACCGCTGTCCCGCCGGGCACCCGGACCCGTGCCCGGTCTGCAGCGGCGCGCCGCACCTCGAGGAGATTCTCGAGTACGAGGGCCCCCACACGGTCGCCGCCGTGATCCTGGAGACGGTCACGGGGACGAACGGGATCATCCCGCCCCCCGACGACTACCTGCGGGCGATCCGCGAGACCTGCGACAAGCACGGCATCCTCCTGATCCTCGACGAGGTGATGGCTGGCTTCGGCCGCACCGGGCGCTGGTTCGCCTGCGACAACTGGGACGTCGTCCCGGACATCCTCACCGTGGCCAAGGGGATCAACTCCGGGTACGTGCCCCTGGGGGCGATGATCGCCCGCGCGCCGATCGCCGAGTGGGTGCGCGGCCGGTTCTTCCCGGGCGGCCTGACGTACGCCGGCCACCCGCTCGCCTGCGCGTCGGCGGTCGCGTCGATCGAGGCCTTCCGCGAGGAGGGCATCGTCGACAACGCTGCCGAGGTCGGCGCGTACATCGGCGGGCGCTTGCACGAGCTCGCCGAGCGGCACCCGTCGATCGGAGAAGTGCGCGGGCTCGGCTGCTTCTGGGGGCTCGAGCTCGTGAAGAGCCGCGAGACGCGTGAGATGCTCGTCCCGTTCAACGCCGGCGGCGAAGCCGCCGCTCCCGTCGGCAGCATGGCGAAGGCGGCGCTCGAGCGCGGCCTCTACCTGATGACGCACTGGAACGTGGTCATGGTCGTCCCGCCGTTGACGATCACGCGCGAAGAGGCCGACGAGGGGCTCGGGCTCCTCGACGAGGCGCTCGCCGTCGCAGACGAGTACTACGAGGGCTGAGCGACGAAGCTCGCGACAGCGGCCGCGGTGTCCTCGAGCGCGTCCCAGAGGACGGTGTGCCCACCGGGGACAACGACGACCTCGAGCAGGTCGCCCAGGGCCTCGCGGTGCGCGTCCAGCAGGTGATCGTAGGGTAGGTACGAGGTCTCGCCGAGCACGAGGAGCGTCGGGACGCGCACCTGCTCGAAGGGCGGCGGCTCGGAGGCCAGTTCGCCGTAGGCGGCGACGACCGCCGCCTGCGAGTAGCGGTAGCGGAAGCGGTCGTCCTCGCTCTGCACCAGGTGGCCGCGGAGCTCCTCCTCGACGAGCTCGCGCGGCGCGCGGGTCAGCTGGCTCTCCTCGTAGCGCCGGTCGATGCCCTCGTCGAACGAGACGTAGGCGCGCTCCCGGCGGGCGTTCTCGGCGGCGTAGAGTGCGACCGCGGGCGGCACCCGGATCGCCGGATCGAGCAGGACGAGGCGCGGGACGAGCTTCGGGGCCCGCGCGGCCAGCTCGAACGCGAGGCGTCCGCCGAAGGAGTGGCCGACGACGCAGGCGGACTCGGCCCCGACCGTCTCGACGACGGACGCGAGGTGGCGCTCGAGGTCCCAGGGCGGCTCGTACGGCGACGAGCCGTGGCCGAGGAGGTCCGGCGCGAGGACGTGGTGGCCGGGAAGCGCCCGGGCGAGCCTCGCGAAGTGGCGGCCGTGGCTCGTCACGCCGTGCAGGCAGACGACCCGCGCGGCGCCGGGATCTCCCCACTCCTCGAGAGCGAGCTTCACTCCTGCGCGAGCGCGTCGAGCGATTCGGGCACCATCTCCGTCCGCTGCTCGTCCCGCTCCTTCACGAGCGACCAGATGACGGTGCCGGCCTTGTCGATGAGGAAGGTGCCGCGATGCGGCGCCCCGTTGCGCTCGTTGAAGACGCCGTACGCCTTCGCCGCCTCGCCGTGACCCCAGAAGTCCGAGGCGAAGGTGTACTCGGCGCCGAGCTCCTCCTTCCACGCCTGCCGCGTGGGAGCGGAGTCGCAGGAGACGAAGACGATCTCGGTCTGGGCATTGCGGAAGGACTCGAGGTTCTCCTGGAGGTCACGCGCCTCGTCCTCGCAGACCGGGGTGAACGCGAACGGGTGGAAGACGAGGAGCACGTTCGAGCGGCCCGCGAACTCCGAGAGCCGCACCCG
>DASSCD010000068.1:0-3378 GCA_035698005.1 Gaiellaceae bacterium
ACGACGAGGATCTCGCCCGCGGTCTCGTACACGGTCATGTTCTTGCCGACCTCGCCCAGGCCGCCGAGCGGGATGATCCGCAGCGCGTCGCTCATCACCTGAGTCTATGTGTCGTTACAGCGGGAACACGTCGACGGCGAACAGCTCGCCGTCCACCCGCTCGGCGTGGATCGCCACGTCGCCGCGGCCGTCGGCGAGCGCGTCGAGCGCCGGAAGCGCGTGATCCGTCCGCTCGTCGCCGATCGTGAGCGCCCGGTCGCCGCCGACGACCGTCAACTCGACCTCGTCGGCGCCGACCCCGGAGAGCTCGACGATCCACACGCTCTCCGCGACGGCTGTCCACATCTCGCCCTGGTTCCGGGCCGCCGCGGCCCGATACGGAGGTGCGACCATCTCCTCGATCTGATCCGCGACAGGCGTGAGCGAGCCGTCCGGCACGTCCTCGTTGACGACGAGCGACCCGTCCTCGAGCGCGACGAAGGTCACGCTCTCGCCAGTGAGGGCCGGCGCGTGCGCCGCCACCATCGCGTCCCAGGTCCGTCCCGGGCCGACGCCCATCACGCCCGGGATGGCCGCTCCGGCGCCGAGCGCCGCGAGCATGTCGTCGAATCGCGCCATCTACGCCGCCGCAGGCTGCAGCAGGCCCAGCCGCTCGAGGCAGCCGCGCACGGCTTCGCGCTCCTCCTCGTTCGCCTCGACGAGCGGGAGACGGACCCCGCCGACCTCGTGGCCGAGCAGGTTGAGCGCGCACTTGATGGCGATCGGGTTGACAACGACACGGAGCAGATCGATGGAGGGGCCAAGCTCGCGGTCGAGCTCTCGTGCGCCCTCCACGTCCCCGGCGCGGAACCGGGCGACGAGCTCCTTTACCTGCGGCCCCACGACGTGCGTGTGCACGCAGACCCCGCCTCTGCCCCCGACCTCGAGGAAGGGGAGCACGAGGTCGTCGTCTCCCGCATACAGGTCGAGGCCGAGGTCGACGATCGCCCGCGCCTGCTCGAGGTCCGGGTTGGCCTGCTTCACGGCGCGTACCGTCGCGAGCTCGGCGAGCCGCGCGATCGCCTCGGTCCCGAGGTTGAGGACCACGCGGCCCGGGATGTTGTAGACGACGAGCGGGCGGTCGGAGACTGCAGCGATCGCCTTGAAGTGCTCGACGATCCCCCGGACCGGTGGCTTGTTGTAGTAGGGCGTCACGACGAGGAGCCCGTCCACGCCGATCTCGTGTGCGCGCGCCGTCAGGTGGACCGAGTGCTCGGTCGAGTAGGTTCCCGTGCCGGCGACGACCGTCGCCCGGTCGCCGACCTCGTCGACGGCCGCCTCGTAGAGCGCGAAGCGCTCCTCATCCGACAGCGTCGGAGATTCGCCCGTCGTCCCGGTGACGACGAGACCGTCCGAGCCGTTGTCGACGAGGTGCGACGCCAGCGCGCGGAAGCGATCGAGGTCGAGCGACAGGTCCGGCTTGAACGGCGTCGCGATCGCCGTAAGGATCTCGCCCAGCACGCACCCGATTCTACGAGACAGGGGGGAACGAATGCTCAAGGAGTTCCGGGACTTCCTCATGCGCGGCAACCTCGTGGAGCTCGCCGTCGCGTTCGTCATCGGCCTCGCGTTCGCCGCGCTCGTGACCTCGTTCGTCGACGACCTGATCATGCCGATCGTGGCCATGATCTTCGGCAAGCCGGACTTCAGCGACCTCACCTTCACGATCAACGACGCGGTCTTCCGCTACGGCGCCTTCCTCACGGCGCTGATCACGTTCATCACCACCGCGGCGGCGATCTTCTTCTTCGTCGTCAAGCCCATGAACGCGCTCATGGCGCGCATGAGCAAGCCGACCGAGGAGGAGGTCACCGATGAGGAGCGGCGCCACCAGGAGCTCCTCGCGGCGCTCAGGGCGCACTCCTAGCGCATCAGCTCTCCCGGGCCTTCGCCGCATCCGCGAAGACGCGGCGAAGGCCCTCGTCCAGGAAGACGAAGCGGATCTCGTCGAACCGATCCTCGAATGGCCCCATGGCCGCGACGGCGACCGGCGCCGCCAGTTCGGGCGGGTAGCCGTAGATGCCGGTCGAGAGCGCCGGGAACGCGATCGTCCGGCAGTTGAGCTCTTCAGCGACCTCGAGGGAACGGCGATACGCGGAGGCGAGGAGCTGCGGCTCGCCCGCTTCTCCCCCGCTCCACACCGGCCCGACGGCGTGGACGACGTGGCGCGCGGGCAGCCGACCGGCCCCGGTCGCCTTGGCGTCGCCGGTCGCGCAGCCACCGAGCCGAGAGCACTCCTCGAAGATCTCGTCCCCACCCGCGCGCCGGATCGCCCCGCACACGCCGCCTCCGGGAGCGAGCGCCTCGTTCGCGGCGTTCACGATCGCGTCGACCTCCTGCGCGGTGAGGTCGCCGACGACGAACGTGATCACGGCAGCGCGTCGAGCCCGACCGTGAGCCCAGGAGGGAGGTCGCGGACCCGCTCGAGCGCGAGCAGTACCCCCGAGACGAAGGCCTCGCGCGAGGTCGTGTCGTGACGAATCGTCAGCGTCTCCCCCGCGCCGCCGAAGATGACCTCCTGGTGCGCGACGAGGCCCGGGAGGCGGACCGAGTGGATCGTCGGCTCCGTCCCCATGCGCGCGGCGGTCGCCTTCGCGGTACCGGACGGCGCGTCGACCTTGGCCTCGCTGTGCAGCTCGACGATCTCTGCGCGCGGGAACGACTTCGCCGCCTCCTCGGCGAAGCGCATCATCAGCACGGCCCCGCGCGCGAAGTTCGGCGCGTGGAAGCAGGGGACGCCCGCCTCGCGCGCCGCATCGTCCACGGCGTCGGCGTCGAACCCCGTCGTGCCGATCACGACCGGGACGGAGGCGGCGAGGCAGCGCTCGACGTTCGCCCGCACCGCCTCGGGGCGCGTGAAGTCGACCGCAGCCTCGCAGCCGTTCGGCCCGGCGGTGCGGGCGTCGACGACCTCGTGGCCCTCGGACTCGAGCGCGGGGACGAGGACGGCGCCCACCTTCCCGCCTGCCCCGAAGACGACGACGCGCACTAGGCGGCCCTGGAGAGGAGCTCCGGGTTGACCCTGGCGACGGCATCCCGGAAGGCGCCCTCGTCCGGCCCGATTCCGGCGGCGGACAGGCGGCCGGGTGCGAACAGCTCGGCCGCGAGGGCGGCCACCTCCTCGGCGGTGACCGCGTCCAGCCTGCGCACGATCTCGTCGACGGCGAGCAGCGGCGTGTCCGTGACCGTCGCCTTCCCGAGCCGCGTCATCCGGTTCGAGGTCGACTCGAGCGAGAGCAGGAGGCGGCCCTTCAGGTTCTCCTGGGCCCGGGAGAGCTCGGCCGGGCGAACGTTGCCGGCGGCGAGGTCCGCGAGCTCGGCGACCGCGATCTCGAGACA
>DASSCD010000069.1:0-6490 GCA_035698005.1 Gaiellaceae bacterium
GCGCGGCGTCGTGCGCTCGGTGACCGTGGAGGGGCTGCTCGCCCAGGTCGAGCTGGACGTCACCGAGCCGGCGCGCGTCGTCGCGATCATCACGCGCGACTCGGCCGAGCAGCTCGGGCTGAAGGCGGGCGCGAGCGCGACCGCGGTCGTCAAGGCGACCTCGGTGATGGTCGAGCGATGAGACGGGCGCTCGTCCCGGGCGCCGGCTTTCGCAGCGAGCTCTCGGGTGCGGTCGCGGACGTCGGCGTCCTCGTCCCGATCGCCGTTGCCCTGATCGTGAAGAACGGGCTCTCGCCGACTGCCGTCCTCCTTCCGGCCGGCTTCTTGTACGTGGTCGTGGCGATCGTGTACCGGCTGCCCGTTGCTGTCCAACCCCTCAAGGCGGTCGGCGCGATCGCGATCGCACAGGGTCTCGGCTCGGACGAGATCGCCGCCGCCGCGTTGCTCATGGGTGTCGTGTTTCTCGTGCTGGGGGCGACCGGGCTGATCGATCACCTGGGCCGGGCATTTCCGCGTGCGCTCATTCGCGGCGTCCAGCTCACGGTCGGGCTGCTCTTCCTGAAGGTTGCCTGGGGCCTCGTGGCCGATCCCCCTACGCCGTTCGAGGATCACGCGATCGACCCGGCGTTGGCCGTCCCGCTCGCCGTCGCCGTCGTGGCCATCGCCCTCGTCTTCCGGCGGCGGCCGGTGGCCCTGCTCCTCGTCGGGGTCGGCGTCGGCGTCATGCTCGTCGACGCAGGGGGTGCGGTCACGCTGGGGCCGTCCGCGATCGACGTCCCGTCCTTGTCGACTGCCACGTTCGTCGCGGCATTCACGGCGCTCGTCGTCCCGCAGCTGCCACTGACGTTCGCGAACTCGTGTCTCGCGCCGGCGGATGCGGCGCGCACGTACTTCGGTGATCGCGCGCGCAGGATCACGCCCGGCAGGCTCGCGACGACGCTCGGGTCGGCGAACCTCCTGTCGGCCGCGATCTCGGGCATGCCCGTCTGTCACGGAGCCGGGGGCCTGACCGCGCACTACGCCTTCGGAGCGCGCACCGCCGTCGCCCCGCTCGTGATGGGATCGAGCCTGATCGCCGTCGCGCTCGTGGTTGGCTCCGGGCTCGCGGTCCTGCTCGTCGCGTTCCCGCTTCCGGTCCTCGCAGGCCTGCTCGCGACTGCCGGACTTCTTCACATCGGCCTTCTGCGCGACCTCGTCGGACGACGCGAGTGGGTGATCGCCGCCGGGGTGGGCGCGATCGGGTTCGGGCTCAACCTCGCGGTGGCCCTCGTCGTCGGCCTCGTCGTCTGGTGGACGCCTTCCCTTGTGAGCTGGGTAGGCTCGTCCGGATGGACTTCGAAGTCGTTCCTCCGCTTCGCGAGCCGGAGCAGCAGGCCGTGAGGCAGGCGCTCGAGCGCGCGGGGGTGCGGCTCGACGGGCAGCCGGAGGCGTACCGCAGCGCCTGGCGCCGCGCCGCGCTCCGCGAGGGGACGGACGCCGAGCCGGTGCCGCGCTACGCGCCCTCGCCCCGGAGCACCCGCGGCGCGACGCGCGCGTAGTCGAGCCCCGAGACCCAGGTCGCGATCAGCGCGACGAGCAGCGCCCACCAGGCGACGTCGTCGCTCCAGGCGCCGGCGGCGGCGAGGCCGGCGATCGCGGCCGCCAGTGCCTGCGCCCACGTCTTGATGCGCCCGAGGTCGCGGGCACCCAGCACGACGCCGCGCTCGACCGCGGCGAGCCTGAGCCCCGACACGAGGATCTCGCGCACGACGATCAGCGCGACCATCCACGCGGGCGCGACGCCCTCGCCGATCAGCATCACGAGGGCGGCGAGCACGAGGACCTTGTCGGCGACCGGGTCGAGCAGCTTTCCGAGCGGCGAGCTCGTGCCCCGGCGCCGGGCGAGCCACCCGTCGATCTGGTCGGTCGCCATCGCGACGACGAAGACGGCGGTGGCCCAGTACGCGTGGTTCGGGAAGTCCCACGCGAACAGCACGACGACGATCGGGACTGCGACGACTCGGGCGACCGTGAGCTGATCGGGGAGGCTCACCGTGGGAGAGAATACGCGTCCCATGGGGTCGTTCACGAAGGTCCTCGTTGCCAATCGCGGCGAGATCGCCGTCCGCGTGTTCCGGACGCTTCGGGAGCTCGGGATCGGAACCGTGGCCGTGTACTCCGAGGCCGACCGGGGCGCGCTCCACGTCGCGTCGGCGGACGAGGCGTACCTCCTGGGTGAGGGCCCGGCGGCCGAGAGCTACCTCCGCGGCGACCGCGTCGTCGAGGCGGCGCTGCGTGCGGGAGCGCAGGCGATCCACCCCGGCTACGGCTTTCTCGCCGAGAACGCGGCGTTCGCACGGCAGGTGACCGAGGCGGGTCTCACCTGGATCGGTCCGCCGCCCGAGGCCATCGAGGCGATGGGCTCGAAGACCGCGGCGCGGGAGCGCATGCGCGGGGCCGGCGTCCCGATCATCCCGGGGACGACCGAGCCCGCGGCGACCGTCGACGACGTCCGCGCCGCCGCCGAGGAGATCGGCTATCCGATCGCGATCAAGGCCTCCGCGGGCGGCGGCGGGAAGGGATTCAAGATCGCGGCGACGGCCGACGAGGTCGAGCGGGCGTACGAGTCGGCGCGTCGGGAAGGGGAGGCATACTTCGCCGACGCGTCGGTCTACGTCGAGCGCTACCTCGAGGACCCGCGCCACGTCGAGGTGCAGATCCTCGCGGACGATCACGGAACCGTCGCCCACCTCGGCGAGCGCGACTGCACGATCCAGCGGCGCCACCAGAAGCTCGTCGAGGAGACCCCGTCGCCCGTGGTCGACGACGAGCTGCGCGCGCGCATCGGCGAGATCGCCGTCGAGGCGGCGAGGGCGGTCGGTTACCGCTCCGCAGGGACGATCGAGGGCCTCCTCGCCTCGGACGGCTCCTACTACTTCCTGGAGATGAACACGCGCGTGCAGGTCGAGCACACGGTGACGGAGATGGTGACCGGGATCGACATCGTGCGCGAGCAGGTCCGCATCGCCGCCGGCGAGCCGCTCTCGTTCGCCCAGGCAGACGTCGTTCTGCGCGGGCACGCGATCGAGTGCCGCATCAACGCCGAGGACGTGAGCCTCGGGTTCCTCCCGGCGCCCGGGCTCGTCACCGCGTATCGGGAGCCGGGCGGCATCGGCGTCCGCGTCGACTCGGGTGTGCGTGCGGGCGACCGCATCTCGGACCTGTACGACCCGCTCGTGGCGAAGGTCGTCGTCCACGACGTCGATCGCGAGAGTGCGCGACGCCGCATGCTGAGGGCGCTCGAGGAGTTCACGATCGAGGGGCCGACGACGCTCCTCGGCTTCCACCGCGCGCTTCTCTCCTCAGCGTGCTTCGTCGAGGCCGGCACCTGCCGCGGCGTCACCGAGTCGGAGGCGCTCGCCGAGCGCGCTCGCGAGCTCGAGGAGTCGGCGGCCTCATCGGCGAGCGTCGACGGCAAGCCCGCCTCGACGCGGGCGCGGCAGGTGGTCGTCGAGCTCGACGGGAGGCTTCACGAGGTGCGTCTCCACGTGCCCGAGCCGCCCTGGGCGAAGCTCGCGCGACGGCACCGGGAGCGGAGAAAGGGCCTCACGGGCGAGGCGACGGAAGCGGTAGTGAGCCCGATGCAGGGGACGGTGCGCGGCGTCGAAGTCGCGGACGGGCAGGCGGTCGAGGCCGGCGGCCTGATCTGCGTGATCGAGGCGATGAAGATGGAGAACGAGATCGTCGCGCACCGCGACGGCGTCATCGCGGAGCTCGGCGTCGTCGTCGGTCAGCAGGTGACGGGCGGCCAGGTCATCTGCGTCGTCCGCGATCCCTGACCGCGTGACCGCGAGGCAGGTGACAGTCGAGGTTCGGTGACGGCCACCCCGCTCAGCGGCGCAGTCGGTACGCGTGGTCCGTGATCCACACGACGCGCTCGGGCAGCTCGTCGGGTGGCTTCCCCGCGGCGACGAACGTGCCGAAGACGACGCGCGCCCAGCTCCCGGCGACGAGCGCGCCCGAGGCGGACATCGTCCCCTCCCAGGAGGCGCGCGGCTCGAGGAGCGCCGGGAGCGCCGGCGCGAACCCGCTCGCCGGGCGGGGCTCGGGCAGCTCCCCGTTCTCGTTCAGCTGCTCCAGCTCGTCCGCGTCTCCGGTCGAGAAGAGCATGAGACCGAAGGCGCGGTCGAGCGTGACTCGCGGGTCGTTCACCTCGTAGGCGACCGACGAGTCGTTCTCGACTCCGATCCGCGCGCGCCAGCCGCGGCGCGTGACCTCGAGCCAGTCGACGGTGAACACGAGCCGTTCGCCGGCGGAGCCGAACGTCTCTCGCCAGCCGAGTTGGGCGCGCTGCGGACCTGCGGCGATGCTCGCGTCGGGCGTGGCGTCGGCATCGCGGAGGCGTCCCGCGGCGGACGAGAAGGCGAAACCCGCGACGGCCGCCCCGAGCGCGACGAGCACGATGATCGTCGTGCGGCTCACCCGGCCATGCTCGCACACCGTCGCTGGCCGCTCCCTGCCGCGGGTAGACTCGCCCGCGCCGTGGACCTCTACGAATACCAGGGGAAGGAGCTCTTCCGCCGCCACGGCATTCCCGTCTCCGAGGGGCGGCTCGCGACGAGCGCGGCCGACGCGCGCGCCGCGGCCGAGGAGCTCGGCGGCCCCGTCGTCGTCAAGGCGCAGGTGCTGACGGGTGGGCGCGGCAAAGCCGGCGGGATCAAGCTCGCCGAGACACCGGCCGAGGCGGAAGCGCGGGCGGGCGAGATCCTCGGGCTGGACATTCGCGGGCACACGGTCGAGAAGCTCTGGATCGAGCGCGCTTCCGACATCGAGCGCGAGTACTACCTCTCGCTCACCTTCGACCGGAGCGCGAAGAAGCCACTCTTCATGTTCACGACGCAGGGCGGGGTGGACATCGAGGAGGTGGCGGCGACGAGCCCGGAGGCGCTCGTCCGCCTGCACGTCGATTCGCTCGAGGGCTTCCATCCGTGGCAGGGGCGGCGGCTCGTGCACGAGGCGGGTGTCGAGAGCCCGGGCGAGCAGAAGCAGATCGCCGCCATCGCGGGGAAGCTGTACGCCGCCTTCGTCGCCTACGACGCAATGCTGTGCGAGGTGAACCCGCTGATCGTCACGCCCGAGGGCGAGGTCCGCGCGCTCGACTCCAAGTTCACCGTCGACGACAACGCGCTCTTCCGACTGCCGGAGATCGCAGAGATGCGTGATCTCGCGGCGGCCGACCCGCTCGAGGCGCTCGCGCGCGAGAAGGGTGTCACGTACGTCAAGCTCGACGGGGAGGTCGGCGTGCTCGGCAACGGCGCCGGGCTGACGATGTCCACCGTCGACGTCGTCACGTTCGTCGGCGGCCGGCCGGCGAACTTCTGCGACCTCGGCGGCGGCGGCGACGCGCAGGGCGTCGTCGACGCGCTCGAGGTGATCACGCGCGACCCGCAGGTGAGCGCGATCTTCTTCAACATCTTCGGCGGCATCACGCGCTGCGACGAGGTCGCGCGCGGGATCCTGCAGGCGCTCGAGCAGATGGGGATCGAGGACCCGATCGTCGTTCGTCTCGACGGGACGAACGCGGAGGAGGGCAGGCGCCTGCTGCTGGAGGCGGCGAAGCCGAACGTGCACGCGGAGGCGACGATGCTGGACGGTGCACGCCGCGCGGTGGAGCTTGCGGGAGCGGAGGGCTAGCCCGATGGCGATCATCGTCGACGCCGAGACCCGGCTCGTCGTCCAGGGCCTGACGGGCTCCGAAGGCCGCTTCCACGGGCTTCGCAACCGGGAGTACGGGACGCAGCTCGTCGCCGGTGTGACGCCGGGCAAGGGAGGCAAGGACGTCGAGGGCGTGCCCGTCTTCGACACGGTCGCGGCGGCGGTCCGCGAGGCGGGCGCGAACACGTCGATGATCTTCGTGCCGGCGCCGTTCGCGGCGGACGCGATCTACGAGGCTGTGGACGCGGGCATCGGCACGATCATCTGCATCACCGAGGGCATCCCCGCACACGAGATGCTGCGGATCCACGCCTTCGTCCAGCCCCGCGGCGTGACGCTGATCGGCCCGAACTGCCCCGGCGCGCTCTCGCCCGGGAAGGCGAACGTGGGGATCATCCCCGCGGAGATCTTCCGCGAGGGCGCGATCGGACTGGTCTCCCGGTCCGGCACGCTCACGTACCAGATCGGGCACGAGCTCACGCAGCTCGGGCTCGGAAACTCGACGATCGTCGGCATCGGCGGCGACCCCGTCGTCGGCTCGTCGTTCGTCGACGTCCTCGCGCTCTTCGAGGCCGACCCCCAGACCGAGCGCGTCGTCATGGTCGGCGAGATCGGCGGCGACGAGGAGGAGAAGGCGGCGGCGTTCATCGAGAGCGAGATGTCGAAGCCCGTCGTCGCCTACATCGCGGGCTTCACCGCCCCGCCCGGCAAGACGATGGGCCACGCGGGCGCGATCATCTCCGGCTCGGCGGGCACCGCGCAGGCGAAGAAGGACGCGCTCGAGGCGAAGGGGATC
>DASSCD010000070.1:0-13736 GCA_035698005.1 Gaiellaceae bacterium
CCTCGTGGCGACGCTCGCGCTCCTCGCTCTGTCCTCGTTCGACGCCGTCGCGCCGCTGCCCGCTGCAGCGCGCGAGCTGTCGCGGACGCTCTCCGCGGGGCGGCGCGTCCTGGAGCTCGCTGACCGCGAGCCCGCGGTGACCGATCCGGCCCGGCCACTGCCGGGTCGGGCGGGGGCAGTCGAGCTTCACGGCGTGACCGCCCGCTACGCGCCGGATGACCCGCCGGCGCTCGAGGGCTTCGACCTCCGGATCGAGCCGGGCGCGCGGATCGCCCTCGTCGGCCCGAGCGGCTCGGGGAAGACGACCGTGGCCAACCTCCTCCTCCGCTTCCTCGACCCGCAGCGGGGACGGGTCACGATCGGCGGCCGCGACGTGCGTGAGCTGCGGCAGGAGGATGTCCGCCGCACCTTCGCGCTCGCGGGGCAGGAGGCGCACGTCTTCGACTCCACGATCCGTGAGAACCTCCGCCTCGCGTGCCCGCAGGCGACCGACGACGAGCTCCTCTCGGTGCTCCGGCGAGTCCGCCTCGAGGATTTGGTCTCCTCGCTGCCCGATGGGCTCGACACGCTCGTCGGCGAGGACGGGACGGAGCTCTCCGGCGGGCAACGGCAACGCCTCGTCCTCGCGCGTGCGCTGCTGTCGGACGCGCCCGTGCTCCTGCTCGACGAGCCGACGGCGCACCTCGACGCGGAGACCGCGGAGGCGGTGGTCGCCGATGCGCTCGAGAGCGCGTCCGGACGGTCCGTGCTGCTCGTCACGCACCGGCCGGAAGGGCTCGACCTCGTCGACGAGGTCGTTACGCTCGGCGCCGGTTCCGGTGTCCGCCCGCGGGCGTAGGCTCCGTCGCCGTGGCCGAGATCCTCGCGCTCGTGGCGGCGTTCTTCTTCGCGCTCGCGGCGACGCTGCAGCAGAAGGGAGCTCTGGGCCTGGGCGAGGTGTCGCTCGACTCGCCTGCGTCGCTCCTGAGGCTCGCGAAGCAGACGTGGTGGCTGCTCGGAACCGTCGCGCTACTCGCCGGCTACGTGTTCCAGGCGATCGCGCTCGCCAACGGACGTCTCGCGGTGATCCAGCCACTCCTTGTCACGACGATCGTGTTCGCGCTACCCCTTGGTTACTTCTTGACGAATCAGGTGATCCGACGCAACGAGGTCGCCGGCGCCGGTGTCGTCGTGCTCGGCCTCGCGGCATTCACCGTCGTGGGAGACGCGGCCGAGGGCGTCGACAACGCCCCTGCGGGCGAGTGGGCGATCGCCGTCGTCGTCTTCTCCGTCGTCTCCGTGGTGTTGTTCGTCATGGGCGGGCGGGGAGCCGGGCCACGGAAGGCAGCGCTCTACGGCGCGTGCGCGGGCATCCTGTTCGGCTTGTCGGCGTCGCTCTGCAAGCCGACGATGGAGATCCTGGGCGACGACGGTGTAGGCGCGGTCTTGACGAGCTGGGAGGCATACGCCTTCGCCGTCACGGGCGTAGTGGCGTTCGTCGTCCAGCAGATCTCGCTCTCGAAGGGCAACCTCGCTGCGTCTGTTGCGACCGTCTCCGTCTGCAACCCACTGGTCAGCATCGTCATCGGCACGCTGCTCCTCGACGAGCGCCTCGCCGAGCCGACGTGGCACAAGGTCGTCGCCTACGCGGGGCTCGGACTCGCTCTGGCCGGAGCTGCCGTCATCTCGACGGCCACCGAAGGAGCAAGAGACGCGAGGAAGAAGGGCCCGGCGGTCCCGGCGCCTGCGACGTAGTCCGAGGAGCTAGACGGCGACGCTGACCGGCTGTGTGGCCAGCCACAGCACGGTCCCCAGGAAGACCACGCAGCCGACGCCGAGCGTGAGGGAGCGCAGGCGCGGCGTCGCGAGCTTGGTGCTCATGCCCGCAAAGAAGAGCGCGACCGAGAACAGCACGACGCCGAGGATGTAGTTCGACGCGCGCTGGATGTTTCTCCGGACCACGGCGGCCGACACCTCGGCCTCTGCATCGAGTCGCGCGGCGTCCTGCTCGGCTGCGAGCTTGTACTGGGGCATGACAAACGGTGTCAGCGGGGCGTCCGCGTTCGTCAGCGGCTTCGTGGCGAGCCAGGCTGCGAACGCGGGCTTGAACTCCGCGCGAAAGCGTCTCGCGTAGAACGTCGTCAGCTCGGTCTCGCGATGAGCGTAGGCGTCGACCCACTGGACGAACGTGGCGACGTCGACCTCCTTCTGCGCCTCGGCGAGTCCCTGGGAACGAGCCGCGTCGATCCGGATCGCGTTCGTCCGGCTCGACGCCTTCGTCTGCTCCCCGTTCCAGCGGGTGGCCTGGTAGCCGCTCCATGCCGTCGCTACCGCGGCGAGCGCGAGCAGGATTGTGGCGATCACCTCCCTGCGGTCGCTCACCGCGGCGTGCCGCTCTCGTCGCACGGTGGCTCCACCGTCGTGTCCAGCGCCGCCCGGGCCTCGTCGAGGATGACGAGCGTGCGTTCCATTGCGACGGGCCGGATGCTTCCGAGCCCCGGCCGGTACGGGTTGTCGAGCGCGTAGATCGCGAGCAGCGTGACGACGACGATCGCGGTCGCGGAGCCTACGAGCATCGCCTGTGAGCGCTTCATCTCGGCGGGGTCGGCGAAGAACAACAGGAACGCGAAGACGATCGCGGCGCTCAGCAGGAGGACGATCCAGATCGTCGTCGGCGTGATGCCCGCCGCACCGTGGATGCGGTCGCGCCGCGCCTCCTCGCGGTCCGACGTCTGGTCGAGCCACTTCGCGAATGCGGTCTCCTGCACGATTCCCGTCGGCTCGGCGGCGCGGATCGTCCGGAAGAGTGCGACCCCCCACGGGTTGAGGGCAGCTCCGAGGTCGCCTTCCTCCATCCGCGGCCACTCCTGTCCGACGACGTAGCGCGCGTAGCAGACGATATGTCCGGCGAGCCGGTCCCGTGGCTCGGGAGAGAGGAACTGCGCCGTCTCGAACTGCTGAGCGACGAGAAGAGCCTCCGCCTCGGCACCCGCCCGGGACTGGTCGTACGTCGTGAACGCGAGGAAGATCACGAAGCCGGCGAAGATGGCGAACCCCGTTGCGAGCACGCCGAAGACTCCGGATGCACGGTCGCCGTCCGAGAAGTAGCTTCCCTCGGGCGCGCGCCGCCGCACGAAGAGAATCGAGACGATCGCGATCGCCACGGCGACGGCGATGATGAGGATGCCGATGAGGAGGCTCATCGCGCATGACGGCGGCGAGCGCCGGTCAGAGGTGTCGCATCCGCGTTCTTCTGCCGTGTCATCGCGGCGTAATCAATATCGCAATCGGTGACCGCGTCCGCTGCGGCGAGATGTGACACAGTTGGGCGGGCACACGGAGCAGAGAGGAGAGGCGAATGGAAGAGATCGGACCGGTCGACTACGCGATCATCGGTTTCCCGGGGAACAAGTTCCGCGGCGAGATCGCGCCCGCGCTCGCCGAGCTCGTCGAAGCGGGCACGATTCGGATCATCGACGTCGCGTTCGTCGGCAAGGACCCGAACGGCGACGCGGTGGCGATGGAGCTGACCGAGCTCGACCCCGACGTCCAGCAGGGGCTGGACAACCTGGGCATCGAGGTCAGCGGCCTCTTGAACGAGGAGGACCTCATGGACGCGGCCGACGCGCTCGAGCCGAACTCGTCCGCCGCGATGATCGTGTGGGAGAACGTGTGGGCGCGCAAGGTCACCCAGGCGATGCGGGACGCGGGCGGCGAGCTGCTCGCATTCGAGCGGCTGCCGCACGACGTCGTCCAGGCCGCCCGCGAGTGGGCGCTCGAGCACGCGAACGCGTAGAGAGGAGAGATCGGATGTTCGGAAGACGAGGACCGGGGCTGGTGCGTGCGGCCGCGACGACGGCCGTCGTCGCCGGGACCGCGGGTGCGGTCCGCCATCGGCAGGACCAGAGGTACGCGAGGCAGGACCAGGAGGCGTACGACCAGGCGATGGCCGCACAGGCTGCCGCCGCACCCGCTGCGCCGGCGGAGCCGGACTACGCCGCCGAGCTCGAGAAGCTCGCGCAGCTGAAAGCGCAAGGGATCATCACGGACGAGGAGTTCGAGGCGAAGAAGAGGCAGATCCTCGGCATCTGACCGAGGTGGCGAGGGTGACTGTCACCCGCGGGTGACAGTCACCTGCTGCTCGAGCCACCTGCTGTTCACGGCCGCCAGCTCTTGAGGAGCGCGTGCACGGAGGCGGCCCCGACGAGGGGCTCGTCGGGCACGGGGAGCTCCTTCGGCGCGAGGATGAAGGCGCGGGTCTGGGGCCCGCCGAGGCCGCCGTGGAAGGAGATGAGCTCCTCGAAGGCGCACCCCTCGTCGAGCTCGGGGTCGTAGAAGCTCCCGACCATGATGTCGGCGACGTTGGAGAAGCCGTCCGTGCGCGCGAGGTGGCGCGGGGCGTTGGGCGAGAAGGCGGCCAGCGGGTCCTCGCCCTCGATCCGGCCCTGCGCGAGGTAGTGCATGCCCCTCGCGCCGAGGGCGACCGGGCCGTGCTCCTCGGAGCGGACGAGCAGCCAGCCGACGTGCGGGTGCTCGCGGAGCGCCGGGAGCAGGCGCGGGTGGCGGGCGTCGATCTCCTCGAGCGTGAGCCGGCGCGTCTCCTCCATCAGGTACACGAGCCCGAGGTTCCCCGACCCGAGGACGACGACGTGGCGCCCGGTGGCGTCGTTCTTCGCCCGCTTCTTCCCGTCGGTCGTGATGCCGGTCGCCTCGCCGACCGCGTGCCCGACCATCGCGCTCTGCTCGTCGCCGCCCATGAGCTCGGTGACCTCACCGCCCGCGAGCGAGCGTTCGACGAGCTCGTCGAAGCCGTAGCCGTTGCGCTGCTTGAACGTCGCCCCCTGGGTCTGCCCGTGATCGGAGAGGACGACGACGCGGTACGGCCGCGGCGCGTAGCGGATCGCGCGCTCGATCCGGCCGAACTGCTGGTCGAGCTTGCGGAGCGCCTCCAGCGTGTCGGCGCGCTCGAGCCCCGAGTGGTGCGCGACCTCGTCGTAGCTCGAGAACGTCGCGTACACGGCGGGCCGGCCCTTCATCAGGTCCGACAGCACGCCGAAGACGATCAGGTCGCGGACGACGACGCACATGGCGGCGCGCATGAGGGGGTAGATGCCGCCGCGATGCCCCCGCGGTTGCACGTCCCGGCGGATCGCCCGCAGCGCGGCGACCCACTCGAGGATCAGCTCCCACGTGAAGAGGACGAGCGCGCGCGTCACGTTGTGCCCGTTGGCGAAGAACGCACGGTAGCCCGGGTTGCGGCCCTTCTCCGCCTCGATCCGGCTGACCGTGAGGATCACGTGATCGGCCTCGCCGGAGAGGAGGTTCCCTCGGCTCGCGCCGCCGTTGCGGAGGAGCCCGTCGCCCGCGTGACGGCGCTCGAGCTCGGCGCAGTCGTCGGGCGCCGAGCAGGCCATGATGCGGCCGGTCTCCTTCTCCACCCAGCGGAACGCGGGGATGTTCTCGTTGGAGCCGAGGAGGATCCCGGCCTGGCTCGCCCCGGTCTGCGAGGAGAGGTCGGTCTCCCACTCGACGAAGCGGTGGGTGTCCTCGACCAGCCAGCGCGCCATCGTCGGCGCGTTCCCGTCCCGCATCGCCCGCTGGAGCACCGGCTTGGCGAGCCCGTCGATCTCGAGGAAGAGGATCCCCGGCTCGCTCGTCTCCACACGCTCCCCCGAGCGGCGCGCGATGCGCTGGATCACGCGGATCGTGTACGCGTCGTCGTCGTTCGTCCCCGCGACCACCTCGAGCACGGTCGAGATGGCCGAGATGACGAGCGCCGCCAGCAGCGCCCACCAGAACCCGTCGACGACCACCGCTCCCTCGCTGATGCTGTCCGCGACGAGCAGGATCCCGGCGTTCAGCGCCAGCAGGAGCAGGAACGACGTCGCCAGGGTGAGCGGGAGCTGGACGGCCGCCAGCACAGGCGACAGCAGTGCCGACAGGAGCCCGATCACGAGCGCCGTCAGGACCGCGTCGGAGAAGCTCCCGACGTCGAAGCCCGGGAGGAGCCACGCGGCGAGGAAGACGCTCAGGCCAGTGACGACGAGCGAGAGGAGCAAGCGGGTGACGCGCAGCCGCGGCCTCACGTCGCCGCGACGCGGCCTCGCTCCGTACTCGACCGGGATCGGGCTGGGCTCGCTCACGGGGCGTGAGCCTACTCTGCCGTGCGCGGGGAGTACCGGTTAGGACCGTCGTTACGATCATCCAGTGAACGGGATCGAGGCACTCGTCGACGAGCTCGAGCGCTCGCACACGGAGGCGGAGCAGCGCATGGCGGACCCCTCCGTCTACAACGACCACCGGAAGGCGGCCGAGACCGGCCGCAGGCTGAAGGAGCTGGAGGGGCCGAAGAAGCTCGCGGATGCCTGGCGCCAGGCGAGCGCGGACCTCGAGGCCGCCCGCAGCGACCCCGAGCTCGCGGGCATGGCGGCCGAGCTGGAGGCGGACGTCGAGCGGCTCGAGGAGGAGCTCAAGCTCGCGCTCGTCGAGAAGGACCCGGCCGACGAGAAGGACGTCATCGTCGAGATCCGGCCCGGCGTCGGCGGCGACGAGGCCGCGCTCTGGGCCGCCGACCTGTACCGGATGCTGAACCGCTACGCCGAGCGCCGCGGGTTCAAGGCCGAGACCCTGTCGACGAGCGAGAACGAGGCGGGCGGCTTCAAGGAGATCGTGTTCGCCGTCAAGGGCGAGAGCGCGTACTCCGTGTTCAAGTTCGAAGGCGGCACGCACCGGGTCCAGCGTGTGCCGGAGACCGAGTCGCAGGGGCGCATCCACACCTCGACGGCCACGGTCGCGGTCATGCCAGAGGTCGAGGAGGTCGAGATCGAGATCCACGAGAACGACCTCCGGATCGACGTCATGCGCTCGACCGGGCCGGGCGGGCAGAGCGTGAATACGACGGACTCGGCCGTTCGCATCACGCACCTGCCGACCGGCCTCGTGGTGGCCATGCAGGACGAGAAGTCACAGCTCCAGAACCGGGTGAAGGCGATGCGCGTCCTGCGTGCGCGGCTGTACGAGCTCGAGCGCGAGAAGCAGCAGGCCGAGCTCGCGGCCTCCCGTCGCTCGCAGATCGGGTCCGGTCAGCGCGCCGAGAAGATCCGCACGTACAACTACCCGGAGAGCCGGGTCACGGACCATCGGATCAAGCTCACGCTGCACCGCCTCGACCAGGTGCTGGACGGTGACCTGGGCGAGCTGACCGGGGCGCTCCGGGCCGAGGAGCAGCGCGAGGCCCTCGCGGCCACCTCGGGGTGATCGTCCGGCAGGCGCTCGAGCGCACGGCCGAGCGTCTCGACACCGCCGGGTGCGAGACACCGCGCGCCGATGCGGAGCTCCTCGTCGCGCACGTGCTCGGCACGACGCGCTCCGGCGTCGTCGCCGACGGCGACCGACCGCTGACCGAGGCGGAGGCGGCGAGCCTGGTCGCCCTGGTGGAGCGGAGATCGGTTCGCGAGCCGCTCGCGTACGTCCTCGGTGAGTGGGGGTTCCGGAGGCTGACGCTCGAGGTCGACCGGCGTGTGCTCGTGCCCCGGCCCGAGACGGAGATCGTCGTCGAGCGGTGCCTGGCACGGATCGGAGGCCTGGTGGCGCCGCGCGTCCTCGACGTCGGCACGGGGAGTGGCGCGATCGCGCTCGCGATTGCCGACGAGCATCCTGATGCGCGGGTGACGGGAATCGACATCTCAGCGGATGCGCTCGCGGTCGCGCGCGCCAACGCCCTGAGGACCGGCCTCGCGGTGCAGTTCCTGCAGGGCGATCTCTTCGCCGGCCTGCCGGAGGGGCCGTGGAGCCTCGTCGTCTCGAACCCACCGTACGTCCGTGCCGACGACGCCGACGGCCTCCAGCCGGAGGTGCGCGACTGGGAGCCGGCCGTCGCGCTCGTCGCCGAGGGAGCGACCGAGGCCGTCGCACGCGGAGCTGGTGCCGTGCTTGAGCCCGGCGGCGCGCTCGTGCTCGAGGTCGCGGACGGCGACGCAGCTCGCGTCGCGGCGCTGCTTCGGAAGCTCGGCTACGAGGACGTGAACGTCACGCACGACCTGACCGGGCGTGAACGCGTCGTCGATGGTGTGACGACGTGAGCTCGGTCGCCGACGCGGTCGCGGCCGTCCGGGCGGGCGGCCTCGTGGTCTTCCCGACCGACACCGTCTACGGGCTCGCGTGCTCGCCCTACCGCGAAGCCCCGGTGCGCACGCTCTCCGAGCGCAAGGTTCGCACGCCGGCCCAGCCCATCGCGCTCCTCGCGACGAGCGTCGACGAGCTGCTCGAGTGCGTGCCCGAGCTGCGCGGCAGGAGTGCCGTGATCGCGCGCGGGCTCCTCCCCGGGCCGTACACCCTCGTTCTCCCGAACCCGGCGCGGCGGTTCCCTTGGCTCGCGGGGGACCGGCCCGAAGCGATCGGCGTCCGTGTCCCGGCGCTCGCCGGCGTGGGGCGCGACCTGCTCGACGCGGTGGGAGCGCTCGCGGCGACGAGCGCGAACCTCCACGGCGGACCGGACCCGCGGCGACTCGAGGACGTGCCGGCGGAGCTGCTTCGCGACACCGCCGTGCTCGACGGCGGCGAGCTTCCCGGCACCCCGTCGACGGTGCTCGACCTCACGGGCGCCGAGCCTCGCGTGCTGCGCGAGGGCGCGGTCGCCGCGGCGGACGCGCTCGCCCGCGTCGAGGTCGTGCGCGGGGAGTAGCATCCTCGCGATGGCCGTCGCGCCGCTCGAGCTCGAGGATCTCCGGTCGGCAGGGCTCGAGCACGTCGACCCCGACGTCGCCGAGCTGCTCGGCCGCGAGCTCGAGCGCCAGCGCGGCGAGATCGAGCTCATCGCGTCCGAGAACTTCACCTGGCCGGCGATGTTGGAGGCGGTCGGCAGCGTCCCGACGAACAAGTACTCCGAGGGCTATCCGGGGCGCCGCTACTACGGAGGCTGCGAGATCGTCGACGAGATCGAGCAGCTCGCGATCGACCGCGCGAAGGCGCTCTTCGGGGCCGAGCACGCGAACGTGCAGCCGCACGCGGGCGCGCAGACGAACATGGCCGTCTACTTCTCGTGCCTCGAGCCCGGCGACACGATCCTCTCGCTCGAGCTCTCGCACGGCGGGCACCTGACGCACGGCCTGAAGGTCAACTTCTCGGGCCGGCTGTACCACGTCGTCCACTACGGCGTCTCGCGTGAGACGAACCTCGTCGACTACGACGACGTGCTCCGGCTCGCGAAGGAGCACCGGCCGAAGCTGATCGTGTGCGGCGGCTCCGCGTACCCGCGCACCGTCGAGGCCTGGCGCTTCCGCGAGATCGCGGACGAGGTCGGAGCACTCCTGCTCTGCGACATGGCCCACTTCGCCGGGCTCGTCGCCGCTGGCATCCACCCGAGCCCGGTCCCGCACTGCGACTTCGTGACCTCGACGACGCACAAGACGCTCGCGGGACCGCGGTCGGGGTTCGTCCTCTGCCGCGAGCAGCACGCGCAGGCGCTCGACCGCGCCGTCTTTCCCGGGATGCAGGGCGGCCCGCTCAACCACGTGATCGCCGCGAAGGCGACCTGCTTCCGCATCGCTGCGTCCGAGCCGTTCCGGCGCTACCAGGAGGCCGTGCGCGCGAACGCCGACGTGCTGGCCGAGACACTGCAGGACGGCGGCCTCGACGTGCTCACGGGCGGGACCGACACGCACCTCCTCCTCGTCGACCTGCGCCCGACGGAGTGGACGGGGAAGGACGCTGAGGAGCGCCTCGCCGAGGTCGGGATCACCGTGAACCGGAACACCGTCCCCTTCGACGAGCGCTCGCCGACCGTTGCCTCGGGCTTCCGTGTCGGCACCCCGGCCGTGACGATGCGCGCCTTCGACACCGACGATTTCCGCGAGGTAGGGAGGATCATGTGCGAGGCGCTCTCCGAGTCGCCCGATCTCGGCGAGCTCGCGGCGCGGAGCGCCCGCCTCTGCGAGCGGCGTTCGCTCTACCCGGGCCTGCCGGCGTTCCCCACGTTCGCGCGCGAGGGCGCGTAAGCCGAGGCGTCGTGGAGGCGTCCCGCGTCGCCACCTCCGCGCCGGGAACCGTCGTGGAGGTGACCCACCCGCTCGTCCAGCACAAACTCGGGCTGCTGCGCGACGTCTCGACGACGACGCAGATGTTCCGCCAGCTCGTGAACGAGCTCACGCTGCTGCTGACGTACGAGGCGACGAAGGACCTCGCCGACGAGCCGATCGAGATCGAGACGCCGCTCGAGCGCACCGGCGGGCGCCAGATCTCCGGGAAGAAGGTCGCGGTCTGCCCGATCCTGCGCGCGGGGATGGGGATGCTCGACGGCGTTCTCTCGCTCGTCCCCGCGGCGCGGGTCGGCTTCATCGGCCTCTTCCGCGACGAGGAGACGCTCGAGCCGGTCGAGTACTACGTGAAGCTGCCGGACGACCTCCCCGACCGGGACGTCATCCTGCTCGACCCGATGCTCGCGACCGGGAACTCGACCGCGGCCGCGGTGGAGACCGTGAAACGGGCGGGGGCGACCTCCGTGCGGCTGATCGCGCTCATCGCCGCCCCGGAGGGCATCGCGCGCGTGCACCGCGACCATCCGGACGTCCGCATCGTGGTGGCCTCCGTCGACCGCGAGCTCAACGACAAGGGCTACATCCTGCCCGGGCTCGGCGACGCAGGCGACCGCCTGTACGGCACGAAGTAACGGGCGATGCTCGACGAGCTGCGGGCGACGCCGGAGGTCCTGTACGGGGCCGTCATCGCCTTCGCGATCGTCGTGCTGCTCACACCGGCCGTCGGCGGGATGGCGCGGATGCTGGGCGCGGTCGACAGGCCCGACTCGCGCCGCCTGAACCGCCGGCCGATCCCGCGGCTCGGCGGCCTCGCGATCTTCTTCGGGATCCTCGTGCCGGCTCTCGCCTTCCTCGACCTCTCGAGCGAGAGCCGTGGCGTGCTGCTCGGAGCGGCGATCGCGACCGTCGTAGGCGCGGTCGACGACTTCCGCGGGCTGTCGCCGCCGGTGAAGCTCGCGGGGCAGTTCCTCGCGGCCGCCGTCCCGCCCGCGTTCGGCGTCTGGATCGACCACTTCACGTTCCCGTTCCTCGGCGTCGTCGACCTGCCCGCCTGGGTCGGCGTGCCGCTCTCGATGCTGTTCATCGTCGCCGTCATGAACATGGTCAACTTCCTCGACGGCATGGACGGGCTCGCGGCCGGCGTGTGCGGGATCGCCGGTGTGACGTACGCGATCCTCGCGCTCTCGCTCGGCAAGCCGGACCCGGCGATCCTGTCGGCCATCGTGGCCGGCGCGTGCCTCGGGTTCCTGCGGCACAACTTCTTCCCCGCCAGGATCTTCATGGGCGACTCTGGGGCGCTCTGCCTCGGGTTCATCCTCGCCGCGGTCTCGATCCAGGGGCTCCTGAAGACGGCGTCCACCGTCGTGCTCCTGCTCCCGCTGCTCGTGCTCGCGGTCCCGATCCTCGACACCTCGTTCGTCGTGGCGCGGCGCATGAAGCACGGCCGGCCGATCTACGGCGCCGACCGCAGCCACCTGCACCATCGCTTCCTCAACATCGGGTTCTCGCAGCGGCGTGCGGCGGTGACGATGTGGCTCTGGTGCGCGAGCCTCGCCGGTGCCGCGCTCGCGACGCGCTTCGTCCCCTTCCGCGAGGGCGGCGACTGGCATCTCTGGGAGACGGTCCTCGTCTTCGCGATCGGCTTCTTCGCGGTCGCCTTCTCCGTCTACGTCGTCTACCTGCTCGAGATCGTGAAGCTGATGAACCCCCGCATTCGCCGCCGCGACAAGGAGCAAGGCGAGCCTGCGGAGCGCATCAGCGCCTGAGCGTTCCGCCGCGGATCCCCTGCCAGCCCGTGCACGGCGGCGCAGGGCGACCTGCGACCCAAAGACAAGACCCCGACGACCCGAAGACCCGACGACCCGGGGCGAACGCATTCAGGGACGCGACTACTCATGTCACAACTTGTCACATGCCTCGGTCTGACCGTCAGTCGAGAAGATCGAGGGCGCCGAGCGGCTTCGTGTAGAGCGCGACGCCGATGAGCGTGTCGCGGGCGAGCCGGCGTCGCGCGCGCTGCCTACGGGCGTCCCGAACGAGCAGTCGAACGCATTCGTAGCTCGGGCGCGGAACGTCTAGTTCTGCAGCTCGCTCTCGGCTCCGACGCCACGTCTCGGCGATCGGCACGGCGGGATCGTCGAGCCGCACGAGCGTGCGGACGAGCTTCGGATCGAGTCGTGGCGCTGCCGCGTACACCGTGCGATCGTGCCCGGGAGAGGATCACGGAGGAGCGCCGACTCCGCGTCGATTCGAGGGCAAGTGACAAGTTGTCACATGCGTTCTACCCGCTCGCACCTGGCGGCCGCTCGGATCGCGTCGCGCAGGCGGCGGTGGCGTCGGAGGTGCACGCGGCAGCTGGCACGAACGACGCGGTCAGCGTCGGCTCGACGCCGCTCGCCCGACGAAGCTCGCGAGCCGGTCGTTGAAGCCCGGGTGCCGCTGGACCGTGTGCCCGTAGCCCGGGAGCACGACGCGCTCGGCCCCGAGCCCTTCCTCGAGCGCGTCGCAGACCGCTTCGAACGCAGGGTGGTGCTCGCCGGAGACGACGAGCTTGGGAAACGGCGCCCCGGCGAGCACCTGTACCGGGATCTCCGCCTCCCACGGCCCGCGCTCGACCATCAGCGCGCGCGCTCCCTGCTCGAGCTCGGGCGTGAGCGGCGTGGGCGGATCGAACGACGAGCCGACCGCCGCCAGGAACCGCCGCAGGAAGGTTTCGGGATCGTCGGTCGCCGCCGACGCGTACAGGCTCTCGCCCGACGCCGCGAACGCGGCGACCGCGGGCACGTCCGCGGCCACCTTCGTCGCGGGCGGCTCGATGACCGTCAGGGACCGGAGCGCATCCGGTCGCGAGGCAGCGGCGAGCAGCGAGATCACGCCGCCGTAGGAGTGCCCGACGAGGTGGTCTCCCGGCTCGAGCAGCTCGGCGACGAGCACGGCATCCGACTCGAAGTCGACGCGCTCGACCGGCGGCCCGGGTGGGAAGCCCGGCCGCTCGACGGCGATGAGCTCGAAGCGATCGGCGAGCGGGCGCTGTGCACCCCACGTCCCACGAGCGCCGAGCACACTGCCGTGGACGAGCAACAGCCGCTCCATCGCGCTGATTCTAGTCGTGTAACGAACTCGTCCTTTTTTCGCTCTGAATAGCCGGAAAGGGCTGTTACAAACAGGTGGTATGCTCCCGCTCGGGATGACGCCGGACGCGGCCTCCTCGCCTCATTCGCTCGCCACCGCCTCGGGGCTCCTGCTGGGCACCCTCGGCGCCGCGATGGCCTTTGGCGCGCTCGCCGGCTGGGCGCTCGGCTCGTGGGGGATCGGCCTCCTCGTCGGCGCGCTGGCCGGGATCCCGCTCGGCGTCGGCGTGGTCTACGTCGTGTACTCGAAGCCGGGCTCGTGAGCGCCGGGATCTTCTCGTCGCCGAGGTCGGTCCCGGGCAAGCTCGCGCCGGTCGTCGCGGGCGGCGCCGTGATCGCGCTGGCGCTCCCCGTCTTCGCCGTCGCCGGCTGGCCGCTCTCCGGCTGGGCGCTCGCGGCCGTCCTCTGGGCCGCCGCCCAGGCCTTCGCGCTCCTACTTGCGCGCCTCCCCGCCGACGCAGATAACCTCGCCGCCGCAGGCATGCGGGGCATCGGCACAACCTCTCGGGCGCTCCTCGTCGGGATCCCGCTCGTCGTCGCGACGGTCTCGAACGAGGCCGTCGGCATCGCCGCGGCGCTCCTCTACGCGGTC
>DASSCD010000071.1:0-5303 GCA_035698005.1 Gaiellaceae bacterium
AGCGTCTTCGGGTACCAGATGCGCTTCGACCTGTCCGAGGGCTTCCCGCTCGTGACGACGAAGAAGGTGCACTTCCGGTCGGTCGCGTACGAGCTGCTGTGGTTCCTGCGCGGGGAGTCGAACGTCCGCTGGCTCCAGGAGCACGGCGTGACGATCTGGGACGAATGGGCCGACGCGGACGGCGACCTCGGCCCCGTGTACGGCGTGCAGTGGCGGAGCTGGCCGACCTCGGACGGCGGGCACGTGGACCAGATCGCGAACGTCGTCCGGCTGCTGCGCGAGGAGCCCGACTCGCGGCGGATCGTCGTCAGCGCCTGGAACGTCGCCGACCTGCCCGAGATGGCGCTCCAGCCGTGCCACGCCTTCTTCCAGTTCCACGTCTCCGAGGGCAGGCTCTCCTGCCAGCTCTACCAGCGGAGCGCCGACGTCTTCCTCGGCGTTCCCTTCAACATCGCGAGCTACGCGCTCCTGACCCACATGCTCGCGCAGCAGTCCGACCTCGAGGCGGGCGACCTCGTCTGGACGGGCGGCGACTGCCACATCTACGACAACCACCGCGAGCAGGTGGCGGAGCAGCTCGCACGCGAGCCGTACCCGTACCCGACCCTTCGCCTCCTCCGGCGCCCAAGCTCGATCTTCGAGTACGAGTTCGAGGACTTCGAGGTCGTCGGCTACGAGCACCACCCGGCGATCCGCGCGCCGGTCGCCGTGTGACGCTGGCGATCGTCGCCGCGGTCGCACGCGGTGGTGTGATCGGTCGCGACGGCGCGCTGCCGTGGCGGCTCCCGCAGGACCTGGCGCGCTTTCGTGAGCTTACGACGGGCCACGCCGTGGTCATGGGCCGCCGGACCTGGGAATCGCTCCCCGACCGCTTCCGCCCGCTCCCGGGCCGGCGGAACGTCGTCGTCACGCGCAACCCCTCCTGGCACGAGGTCGCCGCGGAGCGGGCGAGCTCGCTCGCGGGCGCACTGGAGCTGCTCGCCGCCGAGGAGCGGGTCTTCGTCATCGGCGGAGGCGCAATTTTCGTGGAGGCGCTCCCACTCGCCGAGGAGCTCGTTCTCACGGAGATCGACCTCGACGTCGACGGGGACACCTTCTTCCCGGAATGGGATCGCGACGCGTTCGAGGAGATGTCTCGCGAGGAGCGGGTCGCCGAGGACGGGACCCCGTTCGCGTTCGTCCGCTACGAGCGGCGCGGCCCCTCGGCGAGGCGCCAGCTCTCGGCGCTCGCGGACGTCACCGCCGCCCTCGAGCGGGAGTCCCTCCGATACTGGCTGATCGGAGGGTGGGCGGTCGACTTCCACGCCGGCGCGATCACGCGTGCGCACGACGACGTCGACCTCGCCGTCCGGCTCGCCGATCTCGGGCGGATCGCCCGACTCCTCGAGGCGGGAGGGTGGAGACACGCGCCCGATCCCGACGAGGACGGCGGTACCGGCTACGAGCGCGAGGGCGAGCGACTGGAGCTCACGTTCCTCGTCGAGGCGACCGCCGGACGGGTTGTCACGCCGTTGAAGGCACGTGATGCCGAATGGCCTGACGGCGCGTTCGGCGACGCAGTCGGCGAGCTGCACGGAGTCCGCGCGCACCTCGTCTCCCTCGCAGCCCTCGCCGAAGGCAAGTCCCAACCGCGGGAGGACCTCGCGGACGCGGCGAAGGACCGCGCGGACTCCGAGACCCTCTCGAACCTCTAGGCGGCGTCGGCGAGCGCGGCCCGGCCGGCGCCGGTGAGACCGACGAGCGAGTCGCCCGACCTCTCGCGGCTGACCTCGACGAGCCCGTCGGCGAGCGCGTCCTCCCAGACCGAGAGCCGCGGGCAGCTCGTCCGCCACACCTCCAGCGTCTCCCCGTACGTCCGCGGGCGGGCGGCGAGCCACGCGAGGAGCTCGAGCGTGGAGGGCGAGTGGCTCACCCGGCCCGCCGGATGGCGAGCACCCGAGCCTTCCACGATCCGCTCGGCGCGGCGACGTCCACGACGTCGCCGACCGCCGCGCCCATCAGCGCGCTCCCGAGCGGGGAGCCGGGGGCGACGCCGCCGACCGCCGAGATCTCGACCTCCATCGTCTCACCGCCCTCGTCCGCGATCTCCACGATCGAGCCGACGCCGACGTGCTCGTCGGTCTCGTGCTCGACCGTGACCGCGTGGCGCAGGCGCTCCCGGAGGAGGTGGATGCGGCGCTCGAGCAGCCCTTGCTCGTTCTTCGCGGCGTGGTACTCGAAGTTCTCGGCCAGGTCGCCGAACTCGCGGGCATGCTTGATCGCCTCGGTCGCGGCCTTCCGCTTCGGGCCCTCGAGCTCGACGAGCTCGGCCTCGAGCTCCGCACGCTGCGCGGGCGTCAGGTATTCGATGTTCGGCTCGCTCACGAGCGGAAGGCTATCCGCGCGGCCTCAGAAGAGGCCGACCGTCTCGCCCGACTCGTCGATGTCGATCGCGAAGGCGGCGGGGGTCTTCCCGAGCCCGGGCATCGTCATCATGTCGCCGCAGAGGGCGACGATCCAGCCGGCGCCTGTGTACGGACGGAGGTCGCGGACCGGGACCGTGAAGCCGGTCGGCGCGTTCTTCAGAGCAGGGTCGTGCGAGAGCGAGAGGTGCGTCTTTGCCATGCAGATCGGCAGACTGCCGAGGCCCGCCTCCTCGAAGGCGGCCGCCTTCTGCTTCGCCGCGGGCATCAGCTCGGCGCCGTCGGCGCCGTAGACCTTCGTCGCGATCGCGCGGATCTTCTCCGCGATCGGCGCGTCGAGCGGATAGGCGAACTCGAAGCTCGAGGGCTGGTCGGCGGCCTCCACGACCGCCTCCGCGAGCGCGGTCGCGCCCTCCCCACCCCGCTCGAACCCCTCGTTCACCTCGGCCGCGTAAGCGCCGTGCTCGAGAGCGAGCCTCCGGACCGCCTCCAGCTCCTCCTGCGTGTCGTCCGGGAACTTGTTCACCGCGACCACGGCCTGCAGCCCGTAGCCGTTGACGATCCCGATGTGGCGCGCGAGGTTCTGCGCACCGACCTCGATCGCGTCCAGTCCGCCGTCGGGCTTGCCCGCGTGGTGCTGGAGCGCGCGCACCGTCGCCACGAGGACGACCGCGTCCGGGCGCAGGTCGCCGATGCGGCAGGTGATGTCGAAGAACTTCTCCATCCCCATGTCCGACGCGAATCCGGACTCGGTGATCACGTATTCGCCCAGCTTGAGCCCCACGCGGTCGGCGACGAGCGAGTTGTTGCCGTGCGCGATGTTCGCGAACGGCCCGCAGTGGACGAACGCGGGCTGGCCCTCGAGCGTCTGCACGAGGTTGGGCTTGATCGCGTCCTTCAGGATCACTGCCATTGCGCCCGCGGCGCGGATCTGCTCCGCGGTCACCGGCTCTCCTTCGCGCGTCTGGCCGATCGTGATCGCGCCGAGTCGCTGCCTCAGGTCGGCCAGGTCGCGCGCGACGGCGACGAGCGCCATGACCTCGCTCGCCGCGGTGATGTCGAAACCCGTCTCGCGCGGCGCCCCGTGCGCACGCCCGCCGAGCCCCGTGATCACGTTCCGCAGGTTGCGGTCGTTCATGTCCATGCACCGGCGCCAGGAGACGGTGAGCGGATCGATGCCGAGCTCGTTCCCGTGGGTCAGGTGCGCGTCGATCATCGCGGCGAGGAGGTTGTTGGCGGCGGTGATCGCGTGCAGGTCACCGGTGAAGTGGAGATTCAGGTCCTCCATCGGCACGACCTGCGCGTAGCCACCGCCCGCGGCGCCGCCCTTCACGCCGAAGACCGGCCCGAGTGACGCCTCGCGCAGGCAGAGGATCGGCTTGCGCCCGAGCTTTCCGAGGCCCTGGGTCAGCGACACGGACGTGGTCGTCTTCCCCTCGCCGGCGGGCGTGGGCGTGATCGCGGTGACGTTGACGAGCTTCGCGTCGGGCCGGTCGGCGAGCCGCTCGATCACGGAGAGGTCGACCTTCGCCTTGTACCGACCGTACGGCTCGACCTCCTCCGGGAGGAGCCCGGCCTCGGCCGCGACGTCGAGAATCGGGCGGAGCGTCGCGGCCTGGGCGATCTCGAGGCTCGAGGGCATCGTCGTGGCCATGCGCGGCCGATCGTAACGCGGCCCGAACTCCGTACCGGACAGGTGAACGCCGCGGCACACGACGTCGAGCGCGAGATGTCGGATAGAGGGCTCGACCTGCCCTATCTCGGCGCTAGCGTCGAGCCGACCGGAGGAAAGGAGGCGGAAATGGCCATTTACGCGGTTCGCGTCGCGCGCGGCGGTCCCTGGGACTGGTCGCGCGACATGCGCGAGCAGGGTGACTGGGACGCGCACGCGAGCTTCATGAACGGCCTGGTCGACGACGGGGTCATCCTCCTCGGCGGCCCACTCGAGGGGGATCGCGAGGTGCTGCACGCCGTGGAGGCGCAGTCCGAGGAGACGATCCGAGCGCGCTTCGCGGAGGATCCGTGGGCGAAGCGGGGCCTCGTCACGGTCACGAGCGTCGAGCGCTGGACGATCCTCCTCGACGGACGCAGCTAGCGTCCGCGCCCGCACAGCAGACGTGCCTCACGTCTTGCGCGATCGGTATCCGCACTCGCGGGCTCCGATCTGCGTACGGACCTAGTGGAGCGCGACGGCGCCCAGGTGGCGCTCGTACGCGCCGGTCTCGAGGATCTCCACCACCTGTGCCACCGCGAAGCGGATCTCGTCGTCCGAGGTGTAGAAGTGCGGCCCGAGGCGGATCCCCGCATCGGGACGGAAGTCGCACAGGATCCCTCGCGCCTCGAGCTCCGCGTGGACGGCAGCGAACTCCGGGACCGCGACGACCACGGTGCCGCCCCTGCGCGCCGGGTCGCGCGGGCTCGTCACCTCGAAGCCCGCCTCGTCGGCGAGGTCGAGTAGGAGCTGCGTCTGCCGGAGCGAGTGCTCGCGAATCCGAGCGATCCCGATCTCCTCGACGAGGTCGTAGCCCGCCGTCGCGGTGTAGTGCGCGGCAGGGTTCGGCGTGCCGGTGAGAAAGCGGGCCGCGCCGGGCGCGTACTCGAGGTCCTCCTCGAACGCGAACGGCCGGGCGTGCGCCTGCCAGCCGGTGAACGTGGGCTCCAGTGTCTCGGCGAGGTCGGGCCTGACGTACAGCCAGGCGTTCCCCGGCCCGCCGCAGAGCCACTTGACCGAGCCGCCGACCGCGAAGTCGACCCCGAGCCCCGTGACGTCGAGCGGCACGATGCCCGCGGACTGGTAGCAGTCGAGGATCACGTGCGCACCCGCCTCGTGCGCGCGGCGAACGATCGGCTCGACGTCCTGGATCTCCCCCGCCTTGAACAGGACGTGGCTCATCGGGACGA
>DASSCD010000072.1:0-5684 GCA_035698005.1 Gaiellaceae bacterium
CGTCCTCGTCGGCGTCGCCGCGACCGCCGTCTCGCTCGCGTACTACCTCAACGTCGTGCGCTGGCTGTACATGCGCTCCGGGGCCGAGTTCCGGCTGGCGCCCGCCGGTGGGTCCCCGCCCTGGGACCCGGCGCTCGCAACCGGGGTCGGCGCCTGTGTCGTCGTCACGGTCGGCTCCTTCTTCGTCGTCCAGCCGATCCTCGACCTCGCCGCCGACGCGGCAGCCTCGCTTCCGTTCTGATCTTCCGCAGACCCGAATCCGCGAGCGCGGATTCCAGTCGCGGCACGACCCCCGAAGGCGACCGCTTTCGCGGTCGCGGCGCACACACCCCTAGATTGGTTGCGCATGGACGTCCGCATCGGCTGCTCGGGCTGGAACTACGACCACTGGCGCGGGGTGCTCTATCCACGCGGCCTCCCGACGAACCGATGGCTCGAGCGCTACGCGGAGGTGTTCGACACGGTCGAGGTGAACGCGACCTTCTACCGCCTGCCGACGCGGAAGACGGTTGCCCGCTGGGCGGCGCAGACCCCAAACGGCTTTCTCTTCGCGGTGAAGGCGAGCCGGTACCTCACGCACGTCAAGCGCCTCCGGCTGGTCGCCGGCAACATCGAGCGCCTGTTCGAGCCGCTCGAGCCGCTGCAGGACTCCGGCAAGCTCGGCCCGATCCTGTGGCAGCTCCCGGAGAACTTCCAGCGCGACGACGACCGGCTCGCCGACGCGCTCGTGTCGCTGCCTCCCGGCCGTCACTGCTTCGAGTTTCCGCCATGCGAGCTGGTTCGTCCCCGAGGTCGAGCGGATCCTGCACGAGCACGGCGCCGCGCTCGTCATCGCCGACCACCGCGCGAGGCCGTTCCAGACGAGGGTGCGAACGACCGACTGGACCTATGCCCGCTTCCACTACGGCCGCGCTCGCGGCGGCGCCTACGGCGACCACGCGCTCCGGACGTGGGCGGGACGCGTCCACCGCTGGCGCAGGGACGGCGACGTGTACGCGTACTTCAACGACGACTGGGAGGGACACGCGCTGCGGGAGGCACGCCGCCTGCGGGCGCTCGTAGGCGGCGCCTGAGGGAGTGCCCCTCCACTAGATTTCGCCCCGTGGCGACGGAGCTCACCTGGCTCGGGCACTCCGCCTTCCGCATCGAGAGCCCCGGCGGCAAGCGCATCTACGTCGACCCGTTCCTCACCGGCAACCCGAAGACCCCGGACGCCGAGCGGGAGCCCGAGCGCTGCGACCTGCTCCTCCTCACGCATGGCCACGGCGACCACCTTGGGGACACGGTGGCGATCCATCAGCGCTTCGGCTGCCCCGTCGTCGCCCAGGTCGAGCTGCGCGGGTGGCTGACGGCCAACGGCGTGGCCGACGACGGCGGTGCGCACTCGATCAACAAGGGCGGGACGATCGAGGTCGAGGGCGTCAAGGTGACGCTGACGCACGCGAACCACTCGTCGAGCACCCCGGACGGCACGTACAGCGGCGAGTCCTGCGGCTTCATCCTCGAGCTCGAGGACGGCTTCAAGTTCTACTTCTCCGGCGACACGAACGTCTTCGGCGACCTCTCGCTGATCGGGCGGATCTACCAGCCGGACGTGGCCGTCATCCCGATCGGCGACCACTTCACGATGGGACCGAGAGAGGCCGCCGTCGCGCTCGAGCTCCTCGGGGTCGTGCGCTGCGTCCCCTGCCACTGGGGGACGTTCGGGCTCCTCACCGGGACGCCCGAGGCGCTGCGCGAGCTCGCGCCGCCCGGCGTCGAGGTGCTCTCGCCCGAGCCCGGCGAGCCGCTCGCCTTCTGATGCGCGAGCGCTGGTTCGGCGCCACCGGGCGCAAGGTCCCGCAGATCGCGCTCGAGGGGACCCTCGACCTCGAGGGCGCGCTCGTCCTGGACGACGTCTCCGATCTCGCCGCGATCCACGCGGCCCACGAGCAGGGCGTCCCCGTCGTCGTCCGCGCGTCCACGGTCGAGGAGATCCACGCCGCTCTCTCGCTCGGCGCGGTCGCGTGCGCGCTCGTGACCGACCCCTCGTTCCTCGAGCTCGACCTCCCCCAGCTCACCTACGGATAGACGGTGTCCAACACCACCCCACGGAACCATGCGGGTTCGAACAGCCTCAGTGTCAGACACCGGGCTGTCGTATCCACGTACTCGATCTGCGCCTGCGACCTCGACGAGCGCCAGTGGGGCGTGGCGGTGCAGTCGAGGTTCCTCGGCGTCGGCAGCGTCGTGCCGTGGGCAGAGCCCCTCGTCGGCGCGGTCGCGACGCAGTCGTGGGCGAACCCGCGCTACGGCCCCGAGGGGCTCGAGCTCCTGCGGGGCGGTGCGAGTGCCGAGGATGCCGTCGCCCAGTTGACCGACGCGGACGAGCAGCGGGCCCAGCGTCAGCTCGGGATCGTCGACGGGACCGGGCGCGGGGCGACATATACCGGCGAGGAGTGCAAGGAGTGGGCGGGCGGCAGGGTCGGTCCCGGCTATGCGGCGCAGGGCAACATCCTCGTATCCGGCGAGACCGTCGACGCGCTCGCCGACACGTTCGAGTCGAGCCCCGGGAAGCAGCTTCCCGAGCGGCTGCTCGACTGCCTCGACGCCGCGCAGGCGGCGGGCGGCGACCGGCGCGGGCAGCAGTCGGCCGCGCTCCTCGTCGTCGGGCCGGAGCAAGGGTATGCCGGTCTCTCCGACGTCTTCGTCGACCTCCGCGTCGACGACCACGAGCGTCCGCTCGAGGAGTTGAGGCGCCTCTTCGGCCTCCACCAGGAGCTCTTCGGCAGGAAGCCGAGATCGCAGTGGATCGAGGTCGACGACGGGCTCCGCAAGGAGATCGAGGACCGTCTGGCCATTCTCGGCTTCGAACGCCTCGAGGACTGGGCGGGCGAGGCGAACCTCGAGGGTCGCGTGGACGGCGCCGACGCGATCGACCCGTTCGTGCTCGAGAGGCTGCGGCGGGCATGAGGATCACCGACCTCGAGGTCGACGGCTACGAGCGAGTGGCCCGCGCCGAGGACCCGGACAGCGGCCTCACGGCGTACATCAGCGTCCACTCGACGCGGCTCGGCCCCTCGCTCGGCGGCATGCGGCTCTGGCCGTACGCGAGCGACGAGGCCGCGCTCGAGGACGTGCTCAGGCTCTCGCGGGCGATGACGTACAAGTCCGCGGTGGCGCAAACCGGCCTCGGAGGCGGGAAGTCCGTCGTCCTGGCCGACCCGGCCGTCAAGTCCGACGCCCTGTTCGAGGCGATGGGCCGCTTCGTCGCGGACTTCGACGGCGCCTACATCACCGCCGAGGACGTGAACGTCGGCATCCCCGACCTGCGCGCCGTGGGCCGGTCGACCGAGCACGTCACCGGCCTGACCGTCGAGGAGGGCGGCGGCGGCAATCCGCGGGAGGCGACCGCCCTCGGCGTCTTCCTCGGAGTCGGCGCAGCCTTGCTGGAGGCGACGGGCAGCCCCGAGCTCGAGGGCAGGACGGTCGCCGTGCAGGGCCTCGGCAGCGTCGGCCGCCTGCTCGCCGGGCATGCAGCCGAGGCCGGCGCCCGGCTCGTGGTCGCGGACGTCAACGCAGAGCGGGCGGAGCGGACCGTCGACGAGCTGGGAGCACAGGCTGTCGCCCCGGAGCAGATATTCGACGTCGAGTGCGACGTCTTCTCGCCGTGTGCGCTGGGGGGCGTCCTGAACGACGACACGATCCCTCGCCTTCGGTGCACGGTCGTCGCCGGCGCCGCGAACAACCAGCTCCTCGACGAGAGCCGCCACGCGGAGCAGCTCCGTGCGCGCGGGATCCTGTACGCGCCCGACTACGTGATCAACGCCGGCGGCATCATCAACGTGGGCTGCGAGCTGCGTCCGGGCGGCTACGACGTCGAGTACGCCATGGAGCGCGTCCACGGGATCCCGGCCACGCTCGCCGAGGTGTTCGAGCGCGCCCGCTCGGAGGACATCACGACGTTCGGCGCCGCCCAGGCACTCGCCGACGCGGCACTCGCGGCGGGTCCGTCAGCCTCCGGGTAGCCGCTTTCCGCCCGCGAGAGCGCGGAGGGCTGGCACCGGGTCGTGCTCGGGCCGAGCGACGACGAGGAGCGCACCCGGCTCCGGGCCGGCCAGCGCGCCGACCAGGAGCTCGAGCCCCACCGCGAGCGCGAACGCCTTGTGCGACTGCTCGCCGCCGAAGGGCACGAGCTCCTCGTGCCTGGCTCGTCCCTCGAGGACGGCGCCGTGCGTGACGGCCCCCATCGAAACATCTGCGACGATCGGCGCGCCGTCGCTCGACGGAATCGCGATCGCGAGCGGGTTCGTGCCCGTGAGCGGCGGCCCGCCGTCGGGGTGCGGGAGCCGCCGCGGCGAGGTCGCCGTGAGCGCAGCGACGAGACCGGCGTCGGCGAGCCGGCGAGCCCAGGAGCCGAGAACGCCGGTCGGGAAGCAGCGCTCGGCGACGACGACGCGCGCGCGCCTCGGGGGCGAGGCGAGAAGCGACCTTGTGATCTCGTCCAGCACGACGTAACCGAGCGCGCCGTTCCCGTGCCAGCGCTCGAACCCGTCGTCCGCCACGACCCGCGCCGGCCTCGCCGCCGGGTCGAACTCGACCGTCTCGAGCCAGGCGACACGCGAGAGCCCGTGGCCCGTCTTCCCGCGGCGCTCCGCCTCCTCGAAGTGATCGACGAGGACGCCGACCGCGCGCTCGTCGAGCCCCAGCGCCGCGAGCCGCGAGCGGGCGTCCTCGCTCGTCACGGCTAGAGAACGGTGAGCGGCTTCCGGATCGTCCCCGCGCGGGAGGCCATGACAGCCTCGGCGAGCTCCGCGATCGCCTGCGCCGCCTCGGAGTCGGGCGCCGTCTCGAACACGGGCATGCCGTCGTCTGCGGCCTCGCGCAGCACGGGGTCGAGCGGGATCCGCGCGAGCAGCGGCACGTCGATCTCGTCTGCGAGCGCCTGCCCCCCGCCGGAGCCGAAGAGCTCCTGCCCGGTCCCGGCGAGGTAGGACATGTTCTCGACCGCCCCGACGACCCGCATCCCGGTCTTCAGCGCCATCTGCGCCGCGCGCACGGCGACCTGCTGCGCGGCCGGCTGCGGCGTCGTCACCACGAGCGCCTCGGCGCGCGGAAGCAGCTGCCCGAGCGACATCGCCACGTCCCCGGTGCCTGGGGGCATGTCCACGACGAGCGTGTCCAGCTCTCCCCAGTGGACGTCGGAGAGGAACTGCTCGAGCGCGCGGTGCAGCATCGGCCCGCGCCACATGACCGGGGCGTTCTCGTCGAGGAAGAACCCGATCGACATCAGCTTCAGGTCGCCGCGGACGGGCGGGACGATCATCTCGTCGACCGCGATCGGCTTCTGGTGGATGCCGAGCATGTGCGGGATCGAGTGCCCGTACACGTCGCCGTCGAGGATCCCGACCTGCTCGCCGAGCCGGGAGAGCGCATCCGCGAGGTTCACGGTGAGAGTCGACTTTCCGACGCCGCCCTTGCCTGAGGCGACGGCGAGGACCCGCGTCGCCGGCGACAGCGAGATCGCCTTCTCCGGACGCCCGCCGCGCAGGCGGGAGACGAGCGCGGCCTTCTCCTCCGGGCTCATCACGTCGAACCCGAGCCGGACCCGCGTCACCCCCGGCACCGCTCCGACGTGCCGCGAGACCTGCTCCTGGAACGAGTCCCGGAGCGGGCAGCCGGCGACCGTGAGCGCGATCGTGACG
>DASSCD010000073.1:0-7540 GCA_035698005.1 Gaiellaceae bacterium
GAGGGTGTCGTCGAGGAGCCCCACGCCGAGCCGGAGGTTCGTGATCCGGTCGGTCGTGCCCGAGTTGAACGTCTTGTACGTCGACATCCGCCGGTCGATGCCCATCGCCAGCGCCTCGGCCGTCGAGCGCTGCGGCCGGTCGGTGACGATCGAGAGACGCGCGACACGCTCGTCGCTCGACGTCGCGGCGCGCAGCAGCGCCCTCGCCGACTCGGGCACGTCGAGCCGCATTCCCGCCCGCGCGGGCACCACGCGCACGCTCGCCCCCGAGACCGCGAAGCCGGCGTCACGCGGGGGCTTCCCGACGCGCTCGTCGAGCGTCTCGAAGTAGGCAGCGGCGGCGGGCCCCGCGATCGCGAGCCTCCGAGCGCCGTCGCGAGGCATGGATAGGAGCTTCGCGATCCGGGTGCGCGACAGCCGCCAGCTCCGCCCCGGGCCGGTGACGGTAACGGGCGCCGAGACTGCGACGCGCGCGCGTCGTGCAGCCGACGCGAGCATCCGCGCGGTCACGTCCGGCGCGGCGGCCACAACCGGGAGCGGCGTCGGCGTCATGCTGCGCTCTAGCGAGCCCAGCGCGCGAACGATCGCATTCGCCGCGGCCTCGCGCTCGAGCGCCAAGCCGGTCCGCTCGGGGACGGTCTCGATGCGCAGCCCGCGACGAACGAGCGCGGCGCTCACGGCGGGGCGGTCGACCTCGTCCGCGACCTTGTCGAGCGCGAACTCGAGCGCGGCGTTCGAGACGGCGATCGGCGGCAGGACCTCCGCGCCGAAGAAGCGCGTGCGAAGCCGGCGGAAACCGCGGATCGGCCCGAACCCGTCGCTCGCGCGCGCTGCCGCTGCGACCGCGGCCCGCCAGTCCGGGTGGACGCCGAGCTGGTTCGCGGCGAACGTGAACGACGCCTCGCCGGCTGTGAAGGTCACGGGCACCGTCGACTGGTCTCCGAACCGCGCCGTGAGCTCCGCCTCGGCCTGCTGCCTCGTGAGGCCACCCACGTCCACGCCCGCCACCGACGTCCCCTCCGCGAGCTGCCGCTCCGACCCCGAGTACGCGAGCCCGAAGAGCAGGGCGACGAGGGCGGCCGTAGCCGCCGCTGCGAGGAGCGCCAGGAGCGCCGAGCGGCTGCGAGCACGCCGACGCGCGCTGGACGCGACGAGGGGCGAATCGACGCGCACCGAGCCGGGAAGTCTATCTCCGCGGGTGGGGCCGTTCAGCCGGTCGACCGGTAGGCATCCGCAACCAGTGGTGGGCCCGGGTGACCATGAGGCTGATTAGGGAGGGGACATCGCCGCGCGCGCCCGAGATCGCCGAGCCGCACGCACCGGGCGAGCGGCTCGGGATCTCGAGCTTCGGGCACCTCCTCTACCGGCTCAGCTGTTGCGAGGTCATCGTCGACCGTCCGGTGACGCGCATGGCCAGGTTCGCGTGGAAGGGCCCGGCGATCTTCGGCGTGCCTTCGTCCACCGCGGGCAGCTCGTCGGCGGGAGCGGGAAGGAGAACGATCGACGGGATCGAGAGCGGTTCGGACATGATCTTGCACCGAAAGCGGGCGAACCGGCCCGCCTGAGCTCTCCCAACTCCCGCGCAGCGGGCACGCTCGATCGCGAGCCCGTCTCGGACCTTCCTCAGAGCGGTCGTGTAGCGGAGCACGAGCCTCGCGTAGAGAGTGGCCGCCTGGGCGTTGCTCATTTCCTCGGCGGCGAGCCCGAGTGCGGTGAAGAGCGATGCCGAGTAGGCGAGCTCCTGCTCCAGCGCCGCACGATCCGTGGACGGGAGCTGGAGCAGCGTGCTCCTGATGACGGTCTGCTCGGCTTTCTGCCTCGTCCAGAAGGTGCTGGTGGATGCGGTCGCGGTGACCGCGAGCGAGAGTCCCGCGAGCGCGACGATGATGACGGTAATGCGCTTCATGATCGACCTCCCTCGGTCGTGACGGCACGCACCCCGCGACCGCCGAGACGCGCGACGCGAAGGCGGTTGTCACGCGAGTGCCGGAAGAACTTGCTGCTGTAGCAACAGGCGCGCGTGCGATCGTCGATGACAACTGGAATGAGCCAAGCGAGACGCCGAAGTCCGCAACCACGCGAGTGCGCGATCGTGGTCTCCACCGCGTTCCGAAAGACCTTGGCCATGCGCTCCAGCGTGCAGCCTCAGGGCCGAGGGGGGATACGAGGAAATCCCTCGATGAGCCCTAGGTTTGACCAGAGTCGTGCACACGATGGCTGGCCGAGCTCGCGAGCCCAAAGGGGGCTCAGAGGCCGGGCGTGCCGAAAGACGCGGGGTTCGTCAGCCCAGTAGCGGCGAGTCCGCCACTCGCATCTCGGTCGAGGTCAGCTCCTTTGGTGCACGGGCTAGCCGGGCGTGGCCGCGAAGAGACGGCGAGCGCCCCCGATGCCCTTGAGCTCGTGCTCTCCGCGATCCTCGAACACGAGGCCCGAGCCGGCGACGAGATCTCGCGTTGTTGCGCTCACCAGCACCTCGCCTGCCGCCGCTAGCGCCATGATGCGCGCACACGTCACGACCGCGATGCCGCGCGGCTTGTCCGAGGCGCGCTCAACCTCACCCGTGTGCACCCCGGAGCGCACTTCGAGACCGAGTGGCCGCAGCGCCTCTCTGATCGCCAGCGCGCACTGGACGGCACGCGCCGGAACGTCGAAGACGGCGAAGACGCCGTCGCCCGCCGTGTCAACCTCCTCTCCGGAGAAGCGCGCGAGCTCGGCGCGCAGCGCGTCGTCGTGCTGGTCGACGAGCGCCGACCAGGCTGCGTCACCGAGTGCGCGGGCCTTGTCGGTCGAGGCCACGAGGTCGGTGAAGAGGATGGTCGCGAGCGCGCGGGTCTCCGCGGGCCGGTCGGGCTCCGCGCTCCTCGGCGGAGCGATCCGGCCGGCCAGCCCGGTGCGTGAGCGAATGCCGAGCTTGCGATAGACGCGGGTGAGGTGTGCCTCCACCGTGCTGACTCCCATGTAGAGCTCGGCTGCGATCTCTTTGTTCGAGCGGTCACGCGCGGCAAGCTCGGCGACGCGACGCTCGGTCTCGGTCAGGTCGTCCGATGGCCGCGAACGTCCGCCGATCCGGTTGAGTTCGGCGCGAGCCTTCTCGGCCCAGGGGCGCGCTCCCAGCTCCTCGAAGATCGCGAGCGCCTGCTCCAGCGCCTCCCTGGCCGAACGCTTGTGCTGCGCCTGCCTGCGCACCGTGCCGAGACAGAGCAGCGTCCGGCCCCGTTCGAGAGGAAATAGCGCCGCATCGGCCACAGAAGCCTCCAGCGCTTCGAGTCCAGCCGCCGGGTCACCCTCCGCGGCAAGGACGAGGCCGCGACAGCGGGCCGCTCCCACTCTCGCTAGCGCACTCCCCAGACGCTGCGCGTTCGATTCGTAGGGCTCGAGATAGGCGCAACCCTGCTCGAGCTCGCCGAGGGCGACCAGCGTCTCGATCGCGTCGGCCCAGAGGGGAGCGGTGGGGTCGTTAACACCGCCCGCCAGGAAGCGACCAGGAAGTTCTCGCAGGTAGCCGCCGGCTGCCTCCAGGTTGCCGAGCGCCAGCTCGAGGCGACCGAGAACCGCCGTGATCATGATGCGAAAGAGCTCGAACGAGTTGTCCTGCGCGTGGGCAATGCCTTGTTGGGCCGAGGCCCGCGCCTCGTCGACCAGACCGAGATCCGCCGCGAGGAGCGCCTTGAGCTGCCCCATCCAGACGCGACCGTGTGGGTGGTCGGTCTGCTCTGTGAGCTCCTGCGCAACGGAGGCATGCTCGAGCGCCCGCTGCCAGCGGCCGACGAGCCACTCGAGCATGATGAGCGGCCAAAGGACCACTGCACGAGAGGGTTCGTCGCCCCGCGCCGCCGCCTCCCCCTCCAGCTCCTCGAAGAGGGCACGGGCCCGGTCGATCTCGTCGAGACGCGTGAGGAGTCGTGCGAGTGCGAAGCGCGGGCTGTTGTGGAACTCGAGCGCTGGCCCGAGGCGCTCCTCGATCTCCGCGCCCCGCTCGAGCAGACCCGGAGTGATCTCACCCGTCCACGTCTCCGCGCGCCCAGCATGAGCGATCGCAGTGGCGAGCAATGTCGGCTCGCCCGCCCGCTCCGCCTTCTCCAGAGCAGCCCGGGCGTCTGCAAGCGCAGCGCGGGCGTTGGCCGCGTCCAGGTGGACGAACCCGCGATACGCCAGGATTTGGGCAGACCGGGCGTCGTCGCCCGTCGCCTCGGCGAGGGCCTCGTCGGCGAGCCGGATCAGCATCGGGATGTTGCTTCGGTGTGTCATGACCAGCCCCAGGAGAACGTCGGAGCGCTCCACGCCAGAGGGAACCTCCGTGAGGAGCTGCTCCAGCAGCGCGGCGGCCCGCTCGCTGTTACCGGCAAGACGATGGAAGCTCGCCGCTCGGAGGCGCCGTTGCCGGGCGCGCTCGGGATCGGCAGGTGTGAATTCGGCTGCGAGCTCGGCGACGTCCGCTGCGGAGGCGGTCGCCCCGCGGGCGGCGGCATGCTCCGCTGCTGCATCGAGTTGGGACGCGACGACGGCGTCCGGCCTGGCGACGGAGAGCGCCCGGTGACGCGCCTGCTCCTCGACGTCGGTCACGGCCTCGGCCAGCGCGCCGTGAATTGCGCGCCGCTTCCAGGGTGGCGCCTGCTCGTAGCAGATGGACGCGAGCAGGGGGTGGGAGAAGCGGATGCGCGACTCGTCGAGCTCGAGCACTCCCGCCTGGGTGGCTGTCCCGAGGGCCTCGAGCACGCTCGCCTGGTGCCCGTGGGCGGCCGAGACGAGCTCGATCGTCGGCCGTGCGAGCGAAGCGGCGAAGAGCACCACGTCGCCGGCCTCGGTCGGCAGGCGCGCGAGGCGTCCGTCGAGGAGATCGTGCAGGCTCTCCGACACCGGCAACGTCCGCCCTGCCACGGGCCTCGTGTTCGTGCGAACGAGCTCTCGCCCAAGCTCGAGTGCGAAGAAGGGGTTCCCGGCAGAGGCCTCCTGCACACGCAGCAGCTCGGGCCTCGTGAGCTCGAGCCCGAGTCGCTCGTCAAGCAGCCGATGAAGCGAGCCCACGCTGAGCGGGCCGAGTGAGACGCGCGTCAGGCGCTCGTCCGGGAGTACTTTCTCAAGCTCGAGGGACGCCCCGGAGTCGTGTGCCCGACGGACCGTGGCGAGCACACCGATCTCCTCGTTCCGGAGGCGGCGAAGGGCGATCTGGAGCACGCTCGCCGACGACGGGTCGAGCCATTGAAGGTCGTCGAGCGCGACCACCATCGGGCCTCGCTCGGATAGCACGCGCAGGACGTCGAGCAGCGCGAGCCCGATCGCGTGCGGATCGGGAGCCTTCTCTCCCGGCTCGGCGAGCAGGAGCGCCACTTCGAGCGCCCGCCTCCGGAGCGGCGCCAGCGAGGACGACACATCGTCGAAGACCGGGGCGAGCAGATCGGAGAGCCCGGTGAAGGAGAGTGACGCTTCGGCCTCGGCCGCTCGGTGAAGGAGGACACGCGATAGGCGCAGCTCTGCCTCTTCCAGGCCCGCCTCCCAGAGGATCGTCTTGCCGATCCCGGCCTCGCCGGAGAGGACGAGCGCGCAGGAACCCTCGCGGACTCGAGCCAGGAACGCTTGGATCGAGCCGAGCTCCTCGTTCCGCCCGATGATCTCCACGGTCGTTGGGCGATTGTGCACGAGTCGGAGTCAGAGTACGAGGCGTCCTCGGGTTGGCCGTCGAGCCGTCGCTTCGTGTCAGAAGACGAACAGCTCGACGCCGCCGGAGACGTACAGCTCGACCCCTGTGATGTACCCGGCGAGGTCGGAGCAGAGGAAGGCGATCGCGTTCGCGATGTCGTCGGGCTCGCCGGGGCGCTTGAAGACCGTCCGGTTCGCGATCCGCTCGTTCATCGCCGCGTTCGCGGCGTGGAAGATCTCGGTGCCGATGATGCCCGGGACGATCGCGTTGCAGGTGATCCCGTGGCGGCCGCCCTCCATCGCGAGGGTCTTCGTCAGCCCGAGGACGCCGGCCTTCGTCGTCGAGTAGCTCGCCTGGCCGAAGCCGCCGAGCGTGCCCGCGACGGAGGCCATGTTCACGATCCGCCCCCACTGCCGCTCTCGCATGTGGGGCCAGACCGCCTGCGCGCAGTTGAACGAACCCGTGAGATTGACGCGGAGGTCGCGCTCCCAGAGCTCCGGGCTCTGGTCGTGGAACTGGCCCACGTGGTCGAGGGTCGCCGCGCTGTTGACGAGGATGTCGACCGAGCCGAGCTCGTCGACCGCGCGCGCGACCGTCGCCGAGACCTGCTCCCGGTCGGTGACGTCGCACTTGAGCGCGAGCGCTCGCCGGCCCAGGCCGCGAATCGTCTCGGCGGTCTCCTCGGTGTGGACGAGGCCCTCCGATCGCGCGACGAGGGCGAAGCCGCCGACGGTCTCGGCCGCCTCCGCCGACTCGTCGGACTCGACGAGCAGATCGGCGATGACGACGTCGGCTCCCGCCCGCGCGAGCGCCAGTGCGTCCGCACGCCCGAGCCCGCGCGAGCCGCCCGTGACGAGCGCGACGCGCCCGGAGAGGTCGATCTCGATCGCCATCGCGCCGCCGATCCTACGCACTGCCGCGCTGATAGAAGGGGCGAGTGCGCGAGCCGACGACGCAGGAGCGCCGAGCGCGGCTCGTGCGTCGCCATCTCCTCGCTCCGGCCGGGCGGGTCTTGTCGGTCGCGGCCGTCACCGAGGCGCTCGCCGCGCTCCATTCGAGCGACCCATCCACGGTCTTCCTCTCGGTGCGCGCCCGGACAGACGGCCTCCACCCGGAGGAGATCGAGCGGGAGCTGTACGACGAGCGCACCGTCCTCCGGATGCTCGGCATGAGGCGGACGCTGTTCGTGGTGCCGCGGTCCGCGCGCCCGTTCGTACAGGCGGCCTGCGCGGACGCCATCGCGGCGCGCGAGCGGAAGCGCCTCGAGAGTGCGCTCGCCGCGACTCCAGGGATCGTCGATCCGCGCGCCTGGCTCCTCGAGGCCGAGGCGGCCGCACTCGACGCCGTGAACGCGGCGGGCGAGGCCGCGACCGCCGAGGTCGTTCGAGCGGTGCCGCTCCTGGCGACGAAGATTCAGCTGGGCGTCGGTCGCTGGGCGTCGCAGCCGAGCGCGGGCTCGCGCGTCCTCCCGCTCCTGGCAGCGCAGGGGAAGCTCCTGCGCGGCCGTCCACGGGGGAGCTGGATCTCGAGCCAGTACCGGTGGGCATCGACGCGCGCCTGGCTCGGCGAGGATCAGGAGCCCGTAGCTGCGCCCGACGCGACGGCCGCCCTCGTGCGCGGGTGGCTCCGCGCGAACGGACCCGGGACGGAGCTCGACCTCCGCTGGTGGACCGGGCTTACCGCCCGTGCGACTCGCGCGGCGCTCGCCGCAGTGGACGCGGTGGCCGTTCGCCTCGAAGGATGCTCGGGCCTCGGCTTCGTCCTCCCCGACGACCTCGAGCCGGTCGGTGGCGCAGAGCCGGCCGCGGCGCTCCTGCCGACGCTCGACGCCACGACGATGGCCTGGAAGGAGCGCGACTGGTACCTCGGGCCGCACGGCGCGATGCTCTTCGACCGCAACGG
>DASSCD010000074.1:0-3197 GCA_035698005.1 Gaiellaceae bacterium
GCAGGCGACCGGGGACGAGCTGAAGAGCCTGAACTCGTTCTCCCGGGATTCGCTCGATCAGGCAGGGGACGACGTGCGTGACGCCACGAACGCCCTCCGCGACGACGTCCAGGCCCTCGGAGCACCCGACACGGAGTCGGGAGAAGAGGCGAAGCAGGCGGTCGACGACTTCTCGTCCACCGTCGACAGCGAGAGCGCGGAGATCGAGGACACGATCGACGGGGTCTCGGGACTCACGGACGTCCCCGGCGCAGTTCAGGACGTTGCCGCCTCTCTGTCGTCGATGTACGCGGCGCTTTCGACGATGCTCGCCTCGATCCGCACCGGAGATGCGCAGGACGAGCTCGAAAGCGCGTTCGAGAGCTCGCCCGCCTGCGACGACCTCGGCGACTGAAGCGCTCAGGCGCGCGCGGCAGTGGTCTCGACCGTTTCGAGGTGGCGGTGCACCTGGTGGATCACGACCGATCCCTCGCCGACCGCCGACGCCACGCGCTTGACCGATCCCGCGCGAACGTCTCCGATCGCGAAGACGCCCGGGAGCGACGTCTCGAACATGTGCTCGCCGCCGCCCGTGAGCACGAACCCGTGGTCGTCGCGGGCGATAGCCTCCGGTAACCATGCGGTCCGCGGCTCCGCACCGATGAGGATCCAGAGCGCATCCGCCGGCACCGTCGTCGTCGCACCCGAAACGTCCTCCAGCTCGATGCGCTCGAGCCGGTCCTCCCCCGCTCCGCCAACGGCCCTGGTCCCCAACCGGACGGAGACGTTGGGCTTCGACTCGATCTCCTCGATCAGGTACCTCGACATCCCCGCCTCGAGCGACGAGCCGCGGCAGAGGAGCGTCACGGAGGCCGCGTACGCGCTCAGGTGCACGACCGCCTGCCCCGCCGAGTTCGCTCCGCCGACGACGTACACGTCGCCTCCCGCGTACTGCCGCGCGTCCGACGGCGAGTAGCCGTAGAAGACTCCGCGGTCGACGAGCTCCTCCAGCGCGGGGACGCCGAGCCGCCGGTAGTCGACGCCGACCGCGAGTACGACGCACCGAGCCTCGACCTCGGTCCCGTCCGAGATCGAGGCAACCTGGAGCCCGTTCTCCGCGCGCAGGCCCACGACCTCGCGGGACACGAGGAACTCGGTCCCGAACACCCAGGCCTGCTGGTACGCACGGTTCGCGAGCTCACGTCCCGTGACGCCTCGCTGAAAGCCGAGGTAGTTCCGGATGCGCGCGCTCGTCAGGGCCTGGCCCCCGAGCTGCCGGTGCTCGACGACGAGCGCGCGCAGTCCCTCCGAGGAGGCGTACACGGCGGCCGCCAGCCCGGCCGGGCCGGCGCCGACGACCAGGACGTCGAACGTGCCGGGCTCCACGATGCCCGTCGGCGCATGGAAGCCGCGTCGGGCGAGCTCCTCGCTCGTCGGATCGACGAGCACGGTGTCGTCGGGGAGCACGACGAGCGGGAGGTCGGTCGCGGGCTGGCCGCAGACGTCGAGCAGACGCCGGGCCTCCTCCGACTCCCGCTCGAGGAAGGCATGGGGCACGCCGTGGCGCGCGAGCAGGTTTCGCAGCTCGTAGCCTTTCGCCGACCGCGGGTCGGCGACCACCGTGAGCTCGAGCCGTCCCTCCGTCGTGCGCCTCCACTCCTGAAGGAACTCGGCGACCACGCGATGGAAGAGCTCGTCCGGGCTCGTCCACGGCTTGAGGACGTAGTAGTCGATGTGCCCGAAGGTCATCGCCCTCCGGATCGCCTGCGCGGTCTCGGCGTCCGCCCACCCGCCCCAGGGGATGAGCAGCGCGCGCCTCGCATGCGGGTGCAGGCGGCTGACGCGCTCGAGGAGCTCCTCGCCGGTGACCCCGTCCGACCCGCGCGCGGCGAGCACGATCGCGACGCGGCCGCCCTCGCCGCGCAGACTCTCGAGCTGGTTCAACGCGTCTTCGGTCGACGCGCTGCAGACGACACGGTAGTCGCGCTCGTACCGCTGCAGCTCGTGCGTGAGGCGCCCGAGCGCCGACGCGTCCGGCTCGACGGCGACGATCAGCGGGCGCTCGTCGGGCGGCGAGCTCACGCCGGGGCGCGTTCCTGCTCCGTCACGAACGCCGCGAGCCTCCACTCGCCGTCGAGGCCCTTGAACGTGTGCGTTCCGCGGTCCGCGAACCCGAGCCCTGCGGCGCCGGCCAGCGCCCGCGTCAGGTCGGAGACGAGGATCTCGTCCGGCCCAGCCGTCGCCATGATCCTCGCCGTCTCGTGGACGGTCACGCCGCGGACGTCCTCACCGACGAGCTCGACCTCTCCGACGTGCACACCCGCCCGGACGTGGATCCCGGCGTTCAGGGCGCGACGACGGATCGCGGCCGCGCAGTGGAGCGCGCGCGCCGGACCGTCGAACGTCGCCAGCACGCCGTCGCCGGTCGTCGACACCTCGCGACCTCCGAAGCGCTCCAGCTCCGCTCGTGTCGCCTCGAAGTGCTCCGACAGGAGCTGACGCCACCGGGCGTCCCCGAGCTCCGCGGCGCGCGCGGTCGAGTCGACGAGGTCGGTGAGGAGGAGCGTCGCGAGCACGCGGCTGTGGATGCCCGTCGGGAACCCCGCCCACGCGCGGATGCCGGACCACTCGACCTGCACGCACGGCTCGTCCCCGACCGTGTACCCGTCGTGGCCCGGCGGGATGTCGAAGACGTCGCCCGGGCCGAGCTCGAGGTGCGTGCCGTCGGAGAAGTCGACGCCGAGCCGCCCCGAGATCACATAGCCGACGTGGCGCGCCTGGCACCACTCGCCGCCGATCGTGGGTCGCATGTCCTCCGACCAGCGCCAGCCGGGCTGCGAGACGAGCTCGCCGACCGTGAGGTCGCCGAGCTCGACGATCCGCGAGCGGATCCGCGGGAACTCGACGACGTCGTCGGGCTGCTCGAAGCTCTTCGAAAGGAAGTCGGCCATCGGACGCCCGGCTAGCGGGCGGCGACCGTGTCCCCGACGTCCGCGAGCGCGCGGAGCGCCTGGGCGAGCGCGATCGGCAGCGTCGCGAGGAAGATCGCGATCGGCCCGCCGATCAGGAGCACGCCGAGCGTCTGCCAGAAGCCGTCGACCTCGAAGGCCCAGATGATCGTCCCGATCGCGGCCATGAGCACGCCCAGGATTCCCATGATCGTGAGGACCAGGGCCCAGAAGCGAAGCGTCCCGTAGTGCGTCATCTCGACCTCCCGA
>DASSCD010000075.1:0-6006 GCA_035698005.1 Gaiellaceae bacterium
CCGCCGTCGAACGCGGCCGAGAAGCTCTCGTGCTCGCCCGACCCCTCCGCGAGGGCTCCAGGGAGGCGGCGCGCGATCGCGTCGACGAGCGCGAGCGCCGGGATCTCGCCGCCCGAGAGGACGTACGGGCCGATCGAGACCTCGTCCGTGCAGAGATGGTCGAGGATGCGCTGGTCGAACCCCTCGAAGCGCGCCGACAGGAGGGTCAGCGCGGGCTCGGTCGCGAGCTCCTCGACGAGCTCCTGGTCGAGCTGCCGCCCGCCCGGGGTCAGGGCGACGACGCGGTGCGCCGGGGCACCTCCATACACGGCCTCGAACGCCTCCGCGACCACGTCGACGCGCAGCACCATGCCCGGACCCCCGCCGTACGGCTCGTCGTCGACCTGACCGGCCGAGAGCGGCGTCGTGTCGCGGTAGTTGAGGGCGCGCAGCTCGAGTTCGCTCCCGAGCACCGCCGCCACCGGCCGACGCTCGCGGATCCACTCGAAGGCCCCCGGAACGAGCGTGAAGACGTCGATGCGCACGACTCGTCCGAGGTTACCCGTCGCCCGCGAAGCCGAGCGCAACGAGCACCCGCCCGGCCGCGAGGTCGACCTCGAGGACGCAATCCTCGACGAGCGGGAGGAGACGGCCGCCGTCGAGCTCGAGCGCGTCGTTGGCGGGCCCGGGCAGGACGTCCCGCACGACCCCGAGCTTCGCGCCGCCCTCCTCGACGACCTCGAGACCCACGAGGTCGGCGACGTAGAACGCGTCCTCGTCGAGCTCGGCCAGGTCCTCGCGCCGAACGGTGAGATCGGCGCCCCGTTCCACCGGCCGATCGAGCCGGATTGCGACTCTGCCCTTGCCCACCCAGCGCGAGACGACGACGGTCGCCGGCACGCCGTCGACGAGGACCGACGCGCCCTCCGCGAACCGGTGCGGGTCACGGCTTCCACGCTCGACGACGAACGCCCCATCCGTCCCGTGCGGACGCCCGACCTTGCCGACCGTGACGAGCACGAGCTCAGTCGGCGATCTCGAGCAGGTAGCGCTCGTCGGCACGCGCGCCCGCGGCCCGGACGACGCTCCGCAGCGCGCGCGCGATGCGGCCTTGGCGGCCGATGACCTTGCCGACGTCGTCGGGCGCGACGTGGAGGCGAAAGACGATCGCGCCGTCCCGCTGCTCCTCCTCCACGCGCACCGCCTCAGGCTCGTCCACGAGCCGGCGCGCGATCCACTCCAAGAGCTCACTCATCGTCTTGCGCAAGATCGGAATCCGCGAGCGCGGATCCGGCTCGCGCACAACCCCTGAAGCCGCCCGCTTGCGCGGGCGGGTCGCTGCGCGCTCACGTTCAACCGCTGATGCCGGCGGCCTTGATCAGCCGCGACACGGGCTCCGTGGGCTGCGCGCCCTTCGCGAGCCAGTCCTTGACCTTCGCTTCGTCGAGCTCGATGAGCGAGGGCTCGGTCTGCGGGTTGTAGCGCCCGACGATCTCGATGAAGCGCCCGTCGCGCGGTGAGCGCGAGTCGGCGACGACGACGCGGTAGATCGGGTTCTTCTTCGAGCCGATCCGCGTCAACCTGATCTTGACTGCCATCTGTCTCCTCTGGCTTCCGTGTGGACGCTGGATTGTGCCTGTCGTCGACGGTCAGCGGCGTCCCGGCGGAGGCATCCCGGGGATCGCGGGCATCTTTCCCTTCCCCATCTGCTTCATCATCTTTGCCATCTGCTTGCGGGCGGCCATGAGCTTGTTCACCTCGTCGAGGGAGGTGCCGCTGCCCGCGGCGATGCGGCGCCGGCGCTGCGTGGAGATCAGATGCGGCATCCGGCGCTCCTGCGGCGTCATCGAGAGCACGATCGCCTCCACCCGGGCGAGCTGCTTCTCATCGACGTCGACGCCCTGGAGCTGCTTGCCGAGCCCGGGCACGAGCTTGAGCACACCCTGCAGCGGCCCCATGCGCCGCAGCATGCGGTAACTGGCGAGGAAGTCGTCGAAGGTGAACTCGCCGGCGCGCATCCGCCGCTCCATTTCCTCCTGCTCGTCGACCTCGACGGCGGCCTCGGCCTTCTCGATGAGCGTGAGGACGTCGCCCATCCCGAGGATGCGCGAGGCCATGCGGTCGGGGTGGAAGTACTCGAGCTGGTCGAGTTTCTCGCCGACCGATGCGAGCTTGACCGGGCGGCCGGTCACCGCCTTGACGGAGAGCGCCGCGCCCCCGCGCGCGTCGCCGTCGAGCTTCGTCAGCACGACGCCGTCGAACGCGACGCGCTCCTGGAACGCGAGCGCGACGTTCACGGCCTCCTGCCCCGTCATCGCGTCCAGCACGAGGAGCACGTTCGTCGGCGTCGTCGCGTCGCGCACCCGTTCGAGCTCGTCCATCAGCTCCTCGTCGACATGCAGCCTCCCGGCGGTGTCGAGGACGACGACGTCGAGCCCGTCCTTGCGTGCGGCGTCGAGGCCGAGGCGGGCTGCGGCGACCGGGTCCTCGCGGTCGAGGGCGTAGACGGGAATCTGGACCTGGCGGCCCAGCTGCTCGAGCTGGTCGATCGCGGCCGGCCGCTGCAGGTCGCTGGCGACGAGGGCGGGGTGCTTCCCCTCTTTGCGCAGCAGGAGCGCGAGCTTCGCGGCCGCGGTCGTCTTGCCCGAGCCCTGCAGGCCGGCGAGGAGGATGACCGTCGGCGGCCTCCCGAAGGCGAGCCGGGAGTCCCCCGAGCCCATGAGCGCGGTGAGCTCCTCGTGGACGATCTTCACGACCTGCTGGCCCGGGGTGATGCTCTTCAGGACGTCCTGGCCGAGCGCGCGCTCCTTCACCGCGGCGGTGAAGTCCTTCGCGACCTCGAAGTTCACGTCGGCCTCGAGAAGCGCGAGGCGGATCTCGCGCATCGCCTTCGAGACCGACTCCTCGTCGAGCCGACCACGTCCGCGGATGTCGCCGAGGGCGCCCTGGAGACGGTCCGCAAGGGTGTCGAACATCGCCGCCGCAGTGTAGAGACGGCACCGCGCTGGAACTCCCGGGTCGGCGCTCGTACACTCGCGGACATGGCAGTTCGTGACGATCCGAGCAAGCACCTTCCCTCGGGCACGGTGACGCTGCTCTTCGCCGACATCGAGGGATCGACGAGGCTGCTCGCGAAGCTCCGCGCGGACGGGTTCGCCCCGGTTCGCGCGCGTCTCCGAGAACTCGTGCGCGCCGCGGCGGCGGTGCGCGGCGGCCGCGAGGTCGACTGGGCCGGAGACGGTGTCTTCCTCGCGTTCCCACGGGCGACCGACGCGGTCCTCGCCGCGGTGGAGCTCCAACGGGCGCTCGACGTCGAGCCTTGGCCGCCCGACGGCGTCGTCCGCTTGCGCATCGGCATCCACACGGGCGAGCCGGACCTCGGCGACGAGGGCTACGTCGGCATGGACGTCGTCGTGGCGGCCCGGATCTGCGCGGCGTCGCACGGCGGCCAGGTCGTCGTCTCGCGGGCGACGCGGGACTTCGTCGGCGACGTCCTCGAGGGCCTCTCGTTCCGCTCGCTCGGCAGCCACCGGCTGAAGGACGTCCCCGGCGCGGAGCAGCTCTTCCAGCTCGTCGGGGAAGGCCTGCTCGAGGGCTTCGCCCCGCTCCACACGCTTGGGGGGACGGCGCTGCCCGCGCTCCACCACCGCCTCGTCGGGCGCCGCCGCGACCTGAGCGGGACGCTCTCCCTGCTCAGCCGCGCGGACGTGCGTCTGGTGACGCTGACCGGGCCGGGCGGGGCGGGCAAGAGCCGGCTCGCGCTGGAGATCGCCGCCCTCACCGCGCTCGAGCGCCCCGTGCACCTGGTCGGGCTCGCCCCCGTCTCCGACCCCGAGTTCGTCCCGGTCTCGATCGCGCACGTGCTCGGCGTCCGCGAGGGAGGCCGCCCGCTCGTCGACTGCATCGCCGAGGCGGTCGCCGGCTCCGGAGCGCTCCTCCTGCTCGACAACTTCGAGCACCTGGCACCGGCGGCGGCGCACGTCGCCGCCCTCCTCGACCACGCTCCCGACCTCGACGTGCTGGTCACGAGCCGGGCGCCGCTCCGCCTCTCCGCCGAGCACGTCGTCCCGCTCGAACCGCTGCCGATGCACGACGCGGCGACACTCTTCTCCGAGCTCGCGGCCGCGCGCGGAGTCGTCCTCCACGACGACTCGCTGCCCGCGATCCGCGAGATCTGCCGCCGCCTGGACGGGCTCCCGCTCGCGATCGAGCTCGTCGCCGCCCGCCTTGCCGTGCTGCCCCCCGCCCAGCTGCTGATGGCCCTGGACGAGGGGCTCACCCTGGACATGGAGGGCCCGGTCGACCTCCCCGAGCGCCAGCGCACGCTGCGGGCGACGATCGACTGGAGCTACGGCCTCTTGAGCGAGAGCCAGCGTGGGCTGCACCAGGCACTCGCGGTGTTCTCCGGGGGCTGCACGCTCGACGACGCGCGCGCTCTCTCGGGCTCCACGAGCTTCCTCTCCGACCTCGAGGGGCTCGTCGTGGGCAGCCTGCTCCGCAGCGACGTCTCCGACGGCGAGGTGCGGCTGTTCATGCTCGAGACCGTGCGCGAGGACGCGCTCGCCCGGCTCGCCGTCGAGGGCAGGCTCGAGGACCTGCGCAGGCGGCACGCAGAGCGGTTCCTCGAGCTTGCCGCCTCCGCAGAGGATGGGCTTGCCGGGCCGGAGCAGGGCACGTGGTTCGATCGCCTCGAGCGCGAGCTCGACAACATCCGTGCCGCGCTCGACTGGTGCCTCACCTCGGGAAGAGCCGGCGACGTCTTGCGGGCGGTGTCTTCGCTCGGACGCTTCTGGATGGCGCACGGGCACGTGACCGAGGCGAGAGGCTGGCTCTCCCACGGCCTGGCGGTCGGGGAAGACGTGCCGCCCGCGGTGAGGGCGCACGCTCTCATGACGGCCGCTCACCAGGCGACGGCTCAGAGCGACTGGGACACCGCGGGTCCGCTGCTGGAGGAGGCTCACGAGCTCTTCGACCAGTCGGACCACGGTCGCGAAAGGGTGTTCGCACTCGCCTTGCGCAGCTGGGTCTACCTGATGCAAGACGAGGTGGAGAGCGCGCGACGGCTCGCACACGCGGCCCTCGCAGTTGCCAACGATCTCGGAGACGACCGCGCTTCCTCACTGGCCCTCATGGGACTCGGGGACGTCCATTCGGCGCAAGGCGAGCACGAGCATGCGCTCGCGCGATACGGGGAGGCCGTCGAGCTTCGCACGCGGATGGGTGACCCGCTGCTGATGGCGGACGCGGTCTACTACGTCGGAATGGCGGCGTTCCGCGCAGGGGACCTTGCGCGCGCGCGCCAGGAGTTCGAGAAGGCGCTCGCGCCCGCGCGCGAGCTCGGCGAGGCGACACACACGGCGGCGGCGCAGTTCATGCTCGCCGAGGTCGACATCCTCGAGGGAGAGTCGGCATCGGCACGGGCGAGAGCGAAAGAGAGCCTCGCTCTCTACAGCGACCTCGAAGACAACCGCTCGCGTGCGCGGTGCCTCGTCATCCTCGCGGCGACCGCGGTGGCGGAAGGCTCCTACGAGGCGGCCGCGCGAACGCTCGGCGCCGCGGACGCGGCGCGCGGGGACGATTCCCCGGATGAATTCGAGCGCCCACTGCTCGACCGCTGCGCACCGGAGCTCGCGGCCGCGCTCGGGGAGGCGAGGGTCGCCGCGCTCGGCGCTGCTGCAGCACGGGTGCCGATCGACGACCTCGTCCGCGAGGTTGTCGGAGCGGGCATCGAGGAGTAGGGTCACGCCCCTGAGGCAGGCATCACGGGCGAGAGGATGAGAGGTGGCCGAGATGGGGAAGCGGTTCGGGCGACAGATCGGCGAGGACACGTTCGAGGGCGTATCCGTGTTCGAGCACGAAGGCAGCCTCGCGAGCATGGAGGAGGCGATCGAGGAGGCGATGGCCGCGGCTCGCGATCGCGGAGGAAACGAGGAGGACGGCACGCTCTACGACATCCAGATCCAGACGACGCTGCGCATGCATAACCAGAACGTCAAGGCCTACTCGGCCAAGGCGACGAAGACCGGC
>DASSCD010000076.1:0-6019 GCA_035698005.1 Gaiellaceae bacterium
GTCACGTCGACGACGCGCACGCCCTCGAGCGGGAGGAACGGCACCGGCCAATCATCGCGTGCTGAGAAGATGCGCGGATGCCCGACTGGCTCGACTTCGACCGCTTCGCCGACTGGGTCTCCGGCGAGTGGTGGAGCTACCTCGTGATCCTCGCGGTCGCGGCCGTGGACGCGTTCTTCCCGCTCGTCCCCTCGGAGACGCTGATGGTGATCGGAGGCAACCTCGCGAGCTCGGGCGACCTCGTGCTCTGGCTCGTGATCCTCTCCGGCGCGGCCGGCGCGATCCTCGGCGACAACATCTCGTACGGGATCGGGACGCTGGTCGGGGAGCGCACCGTGAAGCGGTGGTTCTCGGGCGAGAAGGCGCACAAGCGCTTCGAATGGGCCGAGCGGACGCTCGACGAGCGCGGGGCGTACATCATCATCATCGCCCGCTTCATCCCCGGCGGCCGCACCGCGGTGACGTTCTCGGCCGGATACGTCCACTCCCTCACCTGGCGCAGGTTCATCGTCTACGACGTGATCGCCGGCGTGATCTGGGCGACCTACGCCGCCCTGCTCGGCTACTTCGGGGGGAAGACGTTCGAGGACCACCCGCTCTGGGGCGTCGCCCTCGCGCTCGGGATCGCGCTGACGCTTGGCCTCGCCGTCGAGGCGATCCGGCACGTGCGCGCCCGACGCCGCGTCGCCGAGTGACGGCTGCGTACAGTCACGGGCGGTGAACCGCCTCGCGGACGCGACCAGCACTCGACTCGTTCCGCAAGAGCGGGATCCGTCCGAGCGGATCCCGCTCGCGCCGAGACCCCTGAAGCGCGGCCGCTCTCGCGGCCGCGGATGGAGGCGAGCGGCGTGAATCGCCTCGCGGACGCGACCAGCCCCTATCTCCTCCAGCACGCGGAGAACCCGGTCGACTGGTACCCGTGGGGCGAGGAGGCATTCGAGCGCGCACGGGCGGAGGACCGGCCGCTCCTCGTCTCCGTCGGGTACAGCTCGTGCCACTGGTGCCACGTGATGGCGCACGAGTCCTTCGAGAGCCCGGCGACCGCGGCGCTGATGAACGACCTCTTCGTGAACGTGAAGGTCGACCGGGAGGAGCGCCCGGACGTCGACGCGGTGACGATGGACGCGACCGTCGGCCTCACGGGGTCGGGCGGCTGGCCGACGACGGTGTTCATGACCCCGGACGGCGAGCCCTTCTACGCCGGGACGTACTACCCACCCGAGTCGCGGCACGGGCTGCCGAGCTTCCGAGACGTCCTCGAAGCCGTCGCGAAAGCGTGGCGCGAGCGACGCGGCGACCTCGAGCGGCAGGCGGCGCAGATTGCGGAGTCGCTGCGGCGCGGTACGGACCTCGCCCCCTCGTCGGAGCCGCTCACGACCTCGCTCGTCTCCGAGGCGGTACGAGGGATCGCCCGCACGTTCGAGCCCTCCTTCGGCGGCTTCGGGCGCGCGCCCAAGTTCCCGGCCGCCTCGACGCTCGAGCTGCTGCTCCGGCGTGGGGACGAGGAGTCACTTGCCATGGTCGAGGCCACGCTCGATGGGATGGCCGCGGGCGGCTTCTACGACGTCGTCGGCGGCGGCTTCCATCGCTACTCGGTGGACGACCGCTGGCTCGTCCCGCACTTCGAGAAGATGCTCTACGACAACGCCGTCCTCGCCTCGGCATACCTGCACGCCTGGGTCGTCACCGGGAACGAGCGCTACCGGGTCGTCGTCGAGGAGACGCTGGAGTACGTACTCCGCGAGCTCGCGCTGCCGGAGGGCGGGCTCGCCTCCGCCCAGGACGCCGACACGGACGGCGTCGAGGGCCTGACCTACACGTGGACGCCGGAGGAGGCGGCCGCGGTCGGCCTCCCCGAGGAGGTCCTCGAGCCGTTCGAGCACGGGCGCCTGATCGTGCGCGGCCGGCTCGAGCCCGAGCTCCGGGCGCGCATGCTCGCCGAACGCGCGATGCGGGCGCAGCCGTTCCGCGACGACAAGGCGATCGCATCCTGGAACGGGCTCGCGCTCGCAGCGCTCGCCGACGCCGGCTACCGGCTCGAGCGCGACGACTGGCTGGCGGCGGCGCGCGAGCTCGCGGAGTTCCTCCTCGGCCCGCTCTCCGACGAGGAGGGGCGGCTGCTGCGCTCGCGGCGCGACGGCCGCGCGAGCGGGGCAGCGTTCCTCGACGACTACGCCAACGTCGCGCACGGCCTGCTGGAGCTCCACGTGGCCACCGGTGAGCTCCGCTGGCTGCTCGAGGCGCACCGCCTCGCGCTGCTCGCGCTCGACCTCTTCGCGGACGACGAGCGGGGCGGCTTCTACCTCTCTCCCGCCGAGGGCGACCCGCTCGTGCCTCGCACGAAGGATCTGCAGGACACCCCGGTCGCCTCGGGGAGCTCGATGCTCGCCTGGGTGCTTCTGCAGCTCGGGCGGCTCTGGGGAGACGACGAGCTGGAGAAGCGCGCCGTCTCCGCGTTCCGCCTCGTCGAGCCGGCGGTCCGGCGCGCGCCGGGGGCGTTCGCCTGGGCGCTGTGCGGCCTCGAACTCTGGCTCTCGCCGGCACGTGAGATTGCGATCGTGGGCGAGGTCGGCGCGCCGGTGGCGCGTGCGGCGCTCGCGCCGTTCCAGCCTAACGCTGTCGTCGCCTTCGGCCCGAGCGAGGAAGTCCCGCTGCTCGCGGGGAAGGGGCTGGTCGAGGGCCGGACGTCGGTCTACGTCTGCGAGCGCTTCGTCTGTCAGGCTCCCGTGACCGAGCCGGAGGAGCTGTGAGGCTCTGCTTGATGATCGAGGGCCAGGAGGGCGTCACCTGGGAGGACTGGGTGCGGCTCGCCCGCCTGGTCGAGCAGACGGGCCTCGAGGGGCTCTTCCGCTCCGATCACTACACGGCGATCATCCGCGACGACGCCGACGCGCTGGACGCCTGGACGACGCTCGCCGGCCTCGCGGCGATCACCGAGCGGATCCGCCTGGGCACGCTCGTCTCGCCGGCGACCTTCCGCCACCCGAGCGTGCTCGCGCGCATGGCTGCGACCGTCGACCACATCTCGGGCGGGCGCGTCGACGTCGGCATGGGCTCGGGCTGGTACGAGCGGGAGCACCTCGCGCACGGCTTCCCGTTCCTCGACGGCCGGCAGCGATTCGACCTCTTCGCCGAGCAGGTGGAGGTCGTCGTCCGCTCCTGGACCGGAGAGCGCTTCGACCACGACGGTACGGCCTACGAGCTGCGTGACCAGGCTGCCCTGCCCCGCCCGCTCCAGCAGCCGCACCCGCCGCTCGTCCTCGGCGGTAGCGTGAAGTCGCGCTTCGCGGCGCTCGCGGCGCGGTGTGCGAGCGAGGTCAACACGCTCGGCGCGCCGAACGACGAGCTGCGCGAGCGCAAGGCACGGCTCGACCGGGCGTGCGAGGAGGCGGAGCGCGACCCGGCGACGCTCGGCTTCTCGGTGATGACGGCGTGCTTCGTCGGCTCCGACCGCGGGGAGGTCCTCGACCGCCTGCGGACGTTCCTCGCAGTCCGCGGCGGCGACACGAAGCCGGACGAGCTCCTCGCGGAGCGGCGCGACCGCTGGCTCGTCGGCACCGTGGACGAGGTCGCGGAGCGGGTCCAGGAGCTCCGCGCGCTCGGCGTGACTCGCGTCTTCCTGCAGCACCTGAACCACGGGGACGACGAGATGGTCCGCCTCGTCGGCGACCGGCTGCTCCCGGCGATCGGGTAGCGTGAGCGCCATGACGACAACGGAGCTGACCGGGGCAGAGGACGTCGCATGGGATCTCTCCGATCTCTACGAGAGCGGTGACGACCCACGACTCGAAGCGGACGTCGCGGAGGCCGAGCAGGCGTCCGCCGCCTTCCGCGAGCGCTACTACGGCAGGGTCGCCGAGCTGGATGCGACCGGGCTCGCCGAGGCGATCGAGGAACGCGAGCGGATCGAGTCGATCTTCACGCGCGCGATCTACTTCGCGCACCTCTGGTTCGCGACGGACATGGCCGACGCGCCGCGCGGCGCCCTCGTCGCGCGTCTGACCGAGGCCGGCGCCGCGCTCGACACGCAGCTCCTCTTCTTCGGGCTCGAGCTCGCCGAGCTGGACGACGAGGCAGCCGAGGAGCTCCTCGCAGACGCGGCGCTGGAGCGTTGGTCGCACTGGCTGCGGAACGTCCGGAAGTTCCGCCCGCACCTCCTCACGGAGCCCGAGGAGAAGATCGTCACCGAGAAGTCGGTGACCGGGGTGAGCGCGTGGGACCGCCTGTACGAGGAGCTCCTCGGGGCGCTCCGCGTCGAGCTCGACGGGGCCGACGTCAGTCTCGAGGAGGCGATGGCGAAGCTGTACTCGGCTGACCGCGACGAGCGGCGTCGGGCTTCCGAGGCGGTGACCGAGGCGCTCGAGCCCGGTCTCCGCACGCGGACGTACGTGTTCAACACCGTCGTCCTCGACAAGTCGGTCGACGACCGCCTGCGCGGCTACGAGACCTGGATCTCGTCCCGCAACCTGCGGAACGACACCTCCGACGAGGCGGTGCAGGCGCTGATCGACGCGTGCGTCGGGCGCTACGACGTCGTGCAGCGCTACTACCGGCTCAAGGCCAGGCTCCTGGACGTCGAACAGCTCGCCTTCTACGACCGCATGGCCCCGATCGGGGACGACCCGACCAAGGCGTCGTGGGACGAGGCGCGCGAGATCGTCCTCGGCGCCTACTACGACTTCGCGACCGAGGCGGGGGACGTCGCGGGCCGGTTCTTCAGCGAGAGCTGGATCGACGCGCCCGTCCGGGAGAACAAGCGCAACGGCGCCTTCTGCGCGACGACGGTGCCGGGCGTGCACCCGTACGTGCTCATGAACTTCACCGGCGACCGCCGCTCGATCCTCACCCTGGCGCACGAGCTCGGGCACGGTCTGCACGGCTCGCTCTCGGCGCCTCTCGGCCTGTTCAACTCCGAGACCCCGCTGACGATGGCGGAGACCGCCTCGGTGTTCGGGGAGGCGCTTACGTTCAAGCGCCTGCTCGCGCTCGAGGAGGACCCGGGCAAGCGGCTCAACCTCCTCGCCGGCAGGATCGAGGACTCGATCGCGACGGTATTCCGGCAGATCTGCATGAACCGCTTCGAGGACGCGGTGCACACGGAGCGTCGGGGCACGGGAGAGCTGTCGCCGGAACGACTCGAGGAGGTCTGGCTCGAGACCCAGGGTCGGATGTTCGACGACTCCGTCGACCTCGACGGCTACGGGAGGTGGTGGAGCTACATCCCGCACTTCCTCTCAACCCCGGGCTACGTGTACGCCTACGCGTACGGGTTCCTCTTCGCGCTCTCCATCTTCCGCAAGTACGAGCTCGAGGGCGAGGCGATGGTGGAGCCCTACCTGGAGCTGCTCCGGTCCGGCGGGTCGAAGCCACCGGAGGAGCTGGCGGCGATCGTCGGCCTCGATCTCGCCGATCCCGGCCTCTGGGACAGCGGGATCGACGCGCTCGCGGCGGAGCTCGACGAGGCGGAGGCGCTCGCGGCCGAGATCGGCCTCGGCAGCTAGGAGGGCTGGGCGGGCAAGACACCCAGCAGCGCGGCCTCGACCTCGCGCAGCCGCTCGACGTCGCCGCGGAGGCCGTCGGCGTCGTTGAAGAGGAATGCCTCCGCCAGGCGGACGATCGCGAATCCCAGCGTCGCGGGCTCGACCGGCGGGTCGTATCGCCCTGCGCCGGACTCGTCCTCGATGAGGCCGGTGACCCGCGCGACCATCCGCGGGTGCACGATGCCCGCGCTCGAGGTCAGGATCCGCAGCGCGTCCCGCTCCTGCTCGACGAACCAGCGCAGAGCGGGGGCCGCGGCGAGGCTGCGGTTGAGGCGGTCGAAGGTGTCCAGGAGCATCGCGCCGCCCCGACCGGCGGCTTGCGCACGCGCGTCGTCGACGAGCGGCTCCCCGGCGCGGACGATCGCCTCGCCGAGCAGCCCTTCGCGCGAGCCGAACCAGCGGTAGATCGTCGTGCGCCCGAGGCCGACCTCCGCCGCGATCGCCTGCACGTCGACCCGCCGGCCGCGGAGGTAGCGGGC
>DASSCD010000077.1:0-6541 GCA_035698005.1 Gaiellaceae bacterium
CGCGGCGCCGGTCCGCAAGCGGCCGAGGTGATCGGCCTCGATCACCGCGACCAGCTCGGAGGTCGCCGTGTCGAACAGGCAGACGACGAACGTCGCCCTCTCGGGAGTCGCGACGTAGAGCTTGCCCCCGGCGAGGCCCAGTCCGAGGTCGGCCGCAGCCATGTCCCCGAGCGACCCCTCCCGCAGACGCAGCCTCCGACGTGGCGCGTTCACGACCACGCCCTGTCCGAGGCGCTGGAAGCAGGCCTCGACGGTTTCGACCGCCCCAGCGGGGTCGAGCACGGCCGCGACGTCGGACTCGCTGAGATAGAGGGTCATTGCGCCAGTCTAGGTTCGTCGTAGACTCGCCCTCGTGGAGACCGAGGACTACCTCGACCTGCGGATCGACGACTTCCTCGACCGGCTGACGGAGAGCGGGCGCGCGCCGGGCGGAGGGTCCGCGGCGGCGCTCGCGGTCGCCTTCGCGGCCGGGCTCGTCGCGATGGTCGCGCGCTGCTCTCGCGACTCCTGGGACGATGCGGCCGGCGTCGCAGCACAGAGCCTCGCGATCAAGGAGCGCGCTGCGCAGCTCGCGCGGACGGACGCGGACGCGTGGCAGGTTGCCTCCGCCGCCCTCCGGGATGCGGGCACCGACGGCGACGCGGACGTGCGCAACCTCGAGCTGGAGCAGAAGCTCGGGCGTGCCGCCGCCGTCCCACTGGAGATCGCCGAGCTCGGAGCGGACGCCGCCGCTCTCGCAGCGCTGGTCGGCGAGTACTGCGACGGCGCGTACCGGGCGGACGCCGCCGCGGCGGCGGCGCTCGCCTCCGGAGGGGCCAGTGCGGCGGCCCATCTCGTCCAGGTCAACCTCACCGTGCAGGAGGGAGACGAGCGCCTGAAGCGCGCCCGGGCGAGCGAGCAGGCCGCGGCCGAGTCCGCGAAGCGCACGCTCGCATCCACCGGGTGACGGCGCGATGAGCCAGCTCTCGACGCTGTCGGACGCCGAGCTCGTCCAGCGCTGCCGCGCGGGGAACACCGACGCCTGGAACGAGCTCGTCGAGCGGTTCTCACGCTACGTCTACTCCGTCTGCACGCGGGGCTACCGACTGTCCGAGGAGGACGCCGAGGACGTCTTCCAGGAGGTGTTCACACGCGTGTTCACACATCTGGACACGCTTCGGAACGAAGCGGCTCTGCGGCCGTGGATCGCCCAGCTCACGCGGCGTCTCTGCCTCGACTCCATCGCCAAACGCGGTCGCGAGCACGCGACGGAGGAGCCGATGGCGGAGGAGCTCGCGGCCGACCTCGCCGAGATCGACGAGGCGTTCACCGTGCGCGAAGCGCTCGCCACCCTCTCCGACACCTGCCAGGAGATGCTCGACCGCTTCTTCGCGCGCGACCAGAGCTACCGCACGATCTCGGCCGAGCTCGAGCTGCCCTCGGGGACGATCGCGAGCCGCATCGCGCGCTGCCTGTCGAAGCTCCGCACGGAGCTCGAGGGAAGAAAAGAGGGGCCAGGGGGGTCTAGGGGATAGATGACGATGTTCGACGACGAGCGAATCGGCCAGCTCCTGCGTGTGCTCCCGCCCGCCCCGGAGGGGTGGGTACGGGCTGCCCAGGAGTTGCCTGCCGCCCGCAGCTCCCTCGACGAGATCGTCGCACGCGCCGAGGCGGACCTCGCGTTCCGCCAGGCGCTCGTCGCCGATCTCGAGGCCGCGCTCGCGCTCGAGGGCTACGAGCCGCACCGGCGCGTCGTCGACGAGCTCAAGCGGCGCTTCTCCGAGAGCTGAGACCGCTCTAGAGTCCCCGCATGCGCGACGAGGGATCGTCGGAGGTGGATGCGCACGGGGCAGAGCCGGGCAAGCGGCCGCTCCCGGCCTGGAGCCTGCCCAGAGACCAGGCGGACCGGATCGCGCTGCCGATGGAGTGGCCCGAGCGCGTCGACCGCGAGTGGGCCTGGGGCGGCTCGACGGGCGAGGGCGTGCGCGTCTGCATCCTCGACTCCGGGGTCGAGCGGAGCCATCCGCTCGTGGGCGACCTCGAGAGCGCGGTCACGATCGCGGTCGACGAGGACGGCGAGACGCTCGTCACCGACGACGAGGATGGCGACCTGAGCGGGCACGGCACCGCCTGCGCCGGGATCGTGCGCGCGGTCGCCCCCGGCAGCAGCCTCACGAGCGTCCGCGTGCTCGGGCAGGGGTTCAAGGGGACGGGCAACGTCCTGCTGGCTGGGCTTCGCCACGCGGTCGAGGAAGGCTTCGATCTGATCAACATGAGCCTGTCCACGACGAAGAAGCCGTTCGCGGCGATCCTCCACGAGCTCGCCGACAGCGCCTACTTCCGGCGCACCGTGCTCGTGGCCTCGGCGCACAACATGCCGGTCGAGAGCTACCCGTGGAAGTTCTCCTCGGTCATCTCGGTCGGGAGCCACGAGGAGGAGGACCCGCTCGCCTTCTTCTACAACCCGAACCCGCCCGTCGAGTTCTTCGCGCGCGGGGTCGGGGTCGAGGTGCCGTGGCTCGGCGGCCGCTCGAGCGTCGTCTCCGGGAACAGCTTCGCGACCCCGCACGTCACGGGGATCTGCGCGCTCATCCTCGCCAAGCACCCCGAGCTGACGCCGTTCCAGCTGAAGAACGTCCTGTACCTGACCGCGACGAACGTGGGAGGTGGGCAATGACGGACGACAGCGAGCTCCGCGCGGCGGTCGCCTCCGGCGTCGTCGGCTCGTCGGAGTCCTTCCAGGAGCTGCTCGGCGCGATCGTGCACGTGGCCCGCTCGATCTTCGGAGCGAAGGCTTCGTCGATCCTCCTCCTCGACGAGGAGGCCGGCGAGCTCGTGTTCGAGGCAGTGGTCGGGGAGGGCGAGGAGTCGCTGCTCGGCACGCGCTTCCCGGCGGACCACGGCATCGCCGGCTGGGTCCTCGCGACGCGCACGCCGCTCGTGATCGAGGACGTCGAGCAGGACCCCCGCCACGCGCGGGACGTCGCCGAAGGCACGGGCTACGTCCCCAAAGGGATCATGGCCGCGCCCCTGCTCACGGAGGACGCCGCGCTCGGCGTGCTCTCCGTGCTCGACCGCCCGGAGCAGTCGCTCTTCAGCCTCCAGGAGATGGAGCTGCTCGGGCTCTTCGCGAACCAGGCGGCGATCGCCGTCGACCTCCTGCAGAGGGCCCGTCGAGCGGAGCGGATCCTGCAGGACGACGGTGACCTCGCAGTCGTCGCGCAGCTCGCCGCCTCGGTGGACGCCCTCGAGGACGACCGGCGCGAGGCCGGCCTCCGGCTGCTGCGCGCCCTCGCCGGGACGCTCGGCTCCTCCGAGCGGGGGTAGCCCGGGAAGAGCAGATGGCAGTCACCCTGCCGTGACAATCACGGCTTCGGGCCGTCAACCGATACGTCGCCCCGAGATGCGCAAGCGGCCGCGAAGCGGCCGCGCCTCAGGGTCTTCCCGTGAGCTGGAACTCCCGCTCGGGAGTCCCAGCGCTGCGGACAAACCAGCACAGACGAGCGCCCGGGCGACTGTACATCTCGCCCGGGCGTCTCGTTTCCGGTCGGAGCTTGCTAGGCGCTCTCGAAGCCTGCGGGCTCGGTGCCTGCGGGCTCGGTGCCGGCCGCGGCGGGCTCCGTCCCCATCGTCTCCGTGCCCATGGTCTCCGTGCCCATCGTCTCGAGCCCGTGGAGCTCGAAGTCGTCGTCGCTCGCTGCGGGCTCGGTGCCTGCCGGCTCCGTGCCTGCCGCGGCTGCCGCCCCCGGCTCGGTCCCTGCGGGCTCTGTGCCCTCTGGCTCGTACCCGTGCGCCTCGACGTCTTCGTCGGTGGGGCGCGTGGTCTCGTCGGCCATTTCTCCTCCTGTGTCGGGCGCGTCTCCGCGCGTATCCGATCAACTAGACGGTGTTCGAGCTACGAATCTTCCCTGTCCCGTTTCATCGGTGCAACCCGAGATGAGATGCTGCGCGCGGTGGGCGGCCTGAAGACGCACCTGCGGGAGTCGGCGGCGGCGTTCCGCGGCGTCTTCGCGAACCCGAGCCTGCGCTGGCTCCAGCTCGCGTGGGCCGCCGTCATCGTCGGGCACTGGGCCTACCTGGTCGCGGTCTCCGTGTTCGCGTACAACGTGGGCGGCGCTGGCGCGGTCGGCCTCGTCATCGTCATCCGCACCGTGCCGGCGGCCCTCGTCGCGCCGTTCGCCGCAGTCCTCGCCGACCGCTACAGCCGGGTCGCGGTCATGGTCACGTCGAACCTCGCCCGGGCGGCGCTCATCGCCCTCGCCGGCGTGTGCGTCGCCGTCGACGCGCCTGCCCTGACCGTGTACGTGATCGTCGGCCTCGCGATGCTGATCGGCACGCCGTTCCGCCCCGCCCTCGCGGCGGTCACGCCCTCGGTCGCCCGCACGCCCGCGGAGCTGACGGCCGCGAACGCCGTCTCGAGCACGCTCGAGAGCATCGGCTACTTCGTCGGGCCCGCGCTCGCGGGACTGCTCCTCGCCGCAGCGAGCCCCGACATCGTCTTCTTCCTCACGGCCGCGCTCTTCGCCCTGTCGGCGCTCGTCATCTCCCGCGTCGAGGCTCCCGCGCAGGCGGGGAGCGCCGAAGGCGGGCGGCGCTCCGGCATCCTCGCGGAAGCCCTGGTCGGGTTCCGGACGGTCGGAGGCGACTCGCGCCTGCGCATCCTCCTCGGCCTCTTCTCGGCCCAGACCCTGGTCGCCGGCGCGCTCACCGTCCTCATCGTGGTGATGGCCTTCGAGCTCCTCGACCTGGGGGAGTCCGGAGTCGGCTGGCTCAACTCGTCGATCGGGGTCGGCGCTCTCGTCGGCTCGATCGCGGCGCTCTCGCTCGCGGGGATGCGCAGGCTGAGCCCGGCCTTCATCGGCGGGGTCGTCCTGTGGGGGCTGCCGCTCGTCGCGATCGGGATCTGGTCGGATCCTGCGGTCGCGATCGTGCTCCTCGCCGTCGTCGGCGCGGGCAACTCGCTCGTCGACGTCGCCGCCTTCACGCTGATCCAGCGCGCCGTGCCGGACGAGGTGCTCGCGCGCGTCTTCGGCGTCATCCAGTTCCTGTGGATCTCGACGTTCGGGCTCGGCGGTCTCCTGATCGTGCCCCTGATCGACTGGCTCGGTGCCGACGCGGCACTCATCGTCGCGGGCGCCTTCCTGCCCGTGCTCGCGCTCCTCACCGGCCCCACCCTGCTGCGGCTCGACGCGGCCGCGGAAGCACCGGGGGCGGAGCTCTCGCTGCTGCGCTCGATCCCGATCTTCGCGCCGCTTCCCGGTACCCCGCTCGAGCACCTGGCCTCGCGGCTCGTGCCGCTCCACGTCGATCCCCAGACAGTGATCGTCCGCCAGGGCGACTCCGGCGACCGCTTCTACGTCGTCGTGGAAGGGGAGGTCGAGGTCGCCGTCGACGGCACCGTGGTGTCCGAGCTCGGCCCCGGCGGCTACTTCGGCGAGATCGCGCTGATCCGAGACGTGCCCCGCACGGCGACGGCGACGGCCCGCACCCCTGTCGTCCTCTACGCGCTCGAGCGCGACGACTTCCTCGCCGCGGTCACGGGCCATGCACCGAGCGAGGCCGCCGCCGAGGACGTCGCAAGCGCTCGCCTCGCGAGCGTCGCCCCGACCGGAGGGCACCTCCCCGCCTGATGCCCACGCTGTCACCTCACGAGTTCGAGGCCCGCCTCCGCAGCTACCTCTTCGAGCGCTCCGAGGAGTCGCGGGCGCTGCGCGTCGGGGAGAAGGAGGTCTCGGAGCAGGCGGCGATCGTCGCTCGCTACGCGGATCTCTTCACCCGCGACCAGCTGGAGGCCCTGCGCGAGGCGGAGGAGGACGAGCACGACGCGGACGAGCGCGAGCGACTGCATCGCCTGCACAGCACGTGCGAGTCGGGCGTGATCACGGCCCAGCTCGCATCGCAACAGGACGAGCTCCAGAACGCAGAGCTCGCAGCGCGGGTCGAGTTCCGCGGCGAGCACCTCCCGCTGCGAAACGCCTCGGCGCGGATGAGCACGCTCGCGGCCTACGACGAGCGTGAGGAGCTCGGCCCGGCCGTCTTCGACGCGTCCGCTTTGCTCAACGACGAGCGCCTCGAGCTCGTGCGGACCTCGGAGAAGCTGCGCGCCGAGCTCTCCCGCGAGGCCGACCCCGTCCGGCGGAACGAAGCCGAGAAGCAGATCTCGCTCCGGGAGCTCGCCGACGCGCTCGCAACGGTGGCCGAGGGAACCGCCGCCACCTACGACGAGCTGCGGGAGCGTTGGCTCGACCGGCTGCTCGGGGACGGCAGATCGCCGGAGCCTTCCTCGTACCACGCGGCCTACCTCTTCCGTCTGACGCCGCTCGCCGACGTGTACACGAAAGAGCGCGCGACGACGATCTGCCTGGAGACGCTCCGGAAGCTCGGCTGCGACCTCGAGGCGGACGGGAACATCCGCACCGACCTGGAGGACCGCCCGCAAAAGGCCACGCGGCCGAGCGTCATCGCCTCCGACCCCCCGACCGTCGTGCACCTGATCACGCGCCCGGCGGGCGGGCTGCAGGACTACCAGGACTTCCTGCACGAGGCCGGCCACGCGCTCCAC
>DASSCD010000078.1:0-10823 GCA_035698005.1 Gaiellaceae bacterium
GACACGGGCACGGGCATCCTCGCCAAGTGCACCGAGCTGGACAAGGGCGCCGTCGACGCGTTCATCGACGCCTATCGCGGCCGCGGCCCCGAGGGCACGCCGCTCGACCTGCTCCAGCCCGGGAGCACGTAAGACACGCCCACGCGCGGGCGTACACTCGCTTTGCCGGGGTGGCGGAACGGGTGAGACGCGCCCGCCTTAAAAGCGGGTGTCCCCTCGTGGGGCGTGCGGGTTCGAGTCCCGCCCCCGGCACTGTGTTATCCGCAGGTCGACGACGCCGAATGGCGTCCTCGACCGCGACAATCCCTGAAGCGCGGCCGCTTCGCGGCCACGGGCGCGGCCAGGGGCAGCGACGCCGAATGGCGTCCTCGACCGCGACAATCCCTGAAGCGCGGCCGCTTCGCGGCCACAGGCGCGGCCAGGGGCAGCGACGCCGAATGGCGCCCGCGACCGCGACAATCCCTGAAGCGCGGCCGCTTCGCGGCCACGGGCGCGGCCAGGGGCTGACGGCGCTGTTCGGCGTGCTCTCGGTGTGTCGATCTCGGGTCGGATTGCCTCGGATGCACGCCGTGGCTTCGAGAAGCGATCTCGAAGCGAGGGGTAGACTCGGCGCGCCGATGGCCAGCGTTCCCGACGAGCTAGCCCACGCCCAGCTCGAGTGGGACACGCCGCTCTATCGGATGGCCGTCGCCCAGTTCGACCAGGCCCTGCCCGTTGCGGACATCCCCGACTGGATCGCCGAGCGCTTCCGCTACCCCGAGCGCGCAGTCATTCTCAGCATCCCGGTGCGGATGGACGACGGGCGCCGCGTCGTCTTCCCCGGGTACCGCGTCCAGCACTCGAGCATCCTCGGCCCGACGAAGGGCGGTATCCGCTACGACACCGAGGTGACGCTCGGCGAGTGCGCCGCGCTCGCCACCTGGATGACGTGGAAGTGCGCCCTACTGCGCCTCCCCTACGGCGGCGCGAAGGGCGGCGTGCGCTGCGACCCGCGGTCGCTCTCGCCCGGCGAGATCGAGCGGCTCACGCGCCGCTTCACCTCCGAGCTGCTCCCGATCATCGGGCCGCAGGAGGACATCCCCGCCCCGGACATGGCCACGAACGAGCAGACGATGGCGTGGATGATGGACACGTACTCGATGCAGCGGGGCTACGCGGTGCCCGAGATCGTGACCGGGAAGCCGATCGCGATCGGCGGCTCCGTGTTCCGGCAGGAGGCCACGGGAGCGGGCGTCGTGATGGTGCTCAGGCGGGCATGCGACCGGCTCGGATGGTCGCTCGTGGCGCAGCGCTGCGTCGTCCAGGGCTTCGGCAACGTGGGCTCGGTCGCGGCCCACGAGCTCCACGAGCTCGGTGCGACCGTCGTCGGCATCTCGGACATCTCGGGCGGGATCCACTCCGAAGCCGGCCTCGATGTTCCGGCGCTGCAGGCCTATGCACGCGAGCACGGCTCCCTCGAGGGCAACGATTCCGGGAGGCGCATCTCGAACGAGGAGCTTCTCGAGCTCGACTGCGACGTCCTCGTCCTCGCCGCGCGCGAGGACCAGATCACGGCGGAGAACGCATGGGACGTGCGCGCGCGGCTCGTCGTCGAGGGGGCGAACGGCCCGACGTCGTTCGAGGCGGACGAGATCCTGCGCGAGCGCGGCGTCCCGATCCTCCCCGACATCCTCACGAACGCCGGTGGGGTGACGGTCTCCTACTTCGAGTGGGTGCAGGACCTCGGGCGCATCTTCTGGACGCGCGACGAGATCCGGGCGAAGCTTTCGGAGAAGCTCTCCGACGCGTTCGATCGAGTCTGGGACCTGTCCGAGGAACGGGATGTGACGCTGCGCCAGGCCGCGCTGGCGGCGGGAATCCGCGAGGTCGCCGCGGCCCTCGACGCGCGGGGAATCTTCCCGTGAGGCGCGAGTGAGCACCGTCCGCGAGGCGATGGTGTCGAACCCGGGCCGGCTTCCGGCTGACGCGTCGGCGCAGGCGGCCGGGGAGCTCCTGCAGCGGCCCGAGGTGCGTGCGGTGTACGTGACGCAGGACGAGCGTCTCGTCGGCGTCGTGACGCGCAAGACGCTGGTACGCGAGGTCGTCGCCGCGGGACGCGAGCCGGGTGCCACCCCGCTCGGCGCGATCGCCGAGGTGCCTCACTACTCGATCGGCCCGGACGTCCCTCTCGAGGACGCCTTCCGCTTCCTCGAGGAGGAGGACGCCGAGCGCGTGCCCGTCGTCGACGAGCACGACCGGCTCATCGGCGTGCTCTCGCGGAGCGTGCTCCAGCGGCGGCTCGCCGAGGACGAGGAGCCGCCGGACGACGACGGCGACGAGCCGCCCGACCTGCTCCCGGCGGCGTAGCGCGCGGCATGGCAGAGCTCGACATCCGGCTCAAGCGCGCCTACGAGCCGGCGGACGCGAGCGACGGCTACCGCGTCCTCGTCGACCGGCTGTGGCCCCGCGGGGTCAGTCGCGACGACGCGCGGTTCGATGCCTGGGCGCGGGAGCTCGCGCCGAGCGCGGAACTCCGGCGCTGGTTCGGCCACGATCCCGAGCGCTTCGACGAGTTCCGGCGCCGTTACCGCGAGGAGCTCGCCCCGCAAGTGGACGCGCTCGACGAGCTGCGCGGACGGGCGAGGAGCGGCGGGCTGACGCTCGTCTTCGGAGCCCGGGACACCGAGCACAACGACGCCGTCGTGCTCGCCGAGGTACTCCGGGACGTCTAGCGCGCGCTCGGGGCCGCTGCGAAGATCCGCGAAGTGATCGTCTGCCCAACGTGCGGGGAGGAGAACGCGGAGCGCGCGCGCTTCTGCAGCTCCTGCGGCGCGGCGCTCGCGGCTGAGGTGCCGGCCGGGGAGGAGCGGAAGGTCGTCTCCGTGCTCTTCGTCGACCTCGTCGGGTTCACGAGCCGCTCGGACAAGGCGGACCCCGAGGACGTCCGCGCGACCCTGCGCCCCTACCACGAGCGCGTCAAGGCCGACATCGAGCGCTTCGGCGGCACGCTCGAGAAGTTCATCGGCGACGCGGTCATGGCGGTGTTCGGCGCGCCGGTCGCGCACGAGGACGACGCCGAGCGGGCAGTGCGCTCGGCGCTGAGGATCCTCGACTCGATCGACGAGCTCCGTGCGGACGGGCTCGAGATCGCCGTGCGGGCCGCCGTGACGACGGGCGAGGCGGTCGTCGCGCTCGGAGCGCGGCCCGAGCGCGGCGAGGGGATCGTCACCGGAGACGTGGTCAACGTCGCCGCCCGTCTACAGGCCGCCGCCCCCGTCGGCGGCGTGATCGTCGACGAGCAGACGATGCGCTCGACCACCGACGCGATCACTTACGAGGCGCTCGAGCCCGTGTCGGCGAAGGGGAAGGCGGAGCCCGTCGAGAACTGGCGCGCGGTCGAGGCCCGCAGTCGCGTCGGGCAGCCCGAGGCCGCGACCGAGACGCCGTTCGTGGGCCGCGAGCTCGAGCGTACGCTCCTCTACGAGACGTTCCTCCGCGCGGAGCGGGAGGCGTCCGTCCAGCTCGTCACCGTCGTCGGCGAGCCCGGGATCGGGAAGAGCCGCCTCGTGACCGAGCTGCGCGCGACGCTCGACGACCGTCCCGACCTCGTCACCTGGCGGCACGGGCGCTGCCTCCCCTACGGCGAGGGGATCACCTACTGGGCGCTCGGCGAGATCGTCAAGGCGGAGGCGGGCATCCTCGAGTCCGACGACCGAGAGGCCGCCGCGTCGAGGCTCGCCGAGACGGTGGCGATGCTCTTCGAGGACGCGGCCGAGCGCGCCTGGCTCGAGACGCGCCTTGGTCCTCTCGTCGGCGCGGGCGGGGAAGGCGGCGAGGCGACCCGCGAGGAGTCCTTCACCGCCTGGCGGCGCTTCGTCGAGGCGCTCGCCGCCCGCCGTCCAACCGTGCTCGTCGTCGAGGACCTGCACTGGGCGGACGGCCCGCTGCTCGAGTTTCTCGAGCATCTCCTGGACTGGAGCGTGCCCGCCCCGCTCTTCCTCATTTGCACCGCGCGGCCCGAGCTCTACGAGCGAAAGGCGAGCTGGGGAGGAGGCAAGCGGAACGCGACCACGATCTCGCTCTCGCCGCTCTCCGGGGAGGAGGCTGGACGCCTGTTCCAGCTTCTGCTCGACCGTACGCTGCTCCCCGCGGAGACGCAGGCGACGCTGCTCGAGCGCGCGGGCGGGAACCCGCTCTACGCGGAGCAGTTCGCGCGGATGCTCGAGGACCGCGGGGACGTGGAGGGGCTCGCCGTCCCGGAGACCGTGCACGCGCTCGTGGCCGCCCGCCTCGACACGCTGCGACCAGAGCTCAAGTCCGTCCTTCACGACGCCGCGGTCGTCGGCCGGAACTTCTGGAGCGGCGCGGTCGCGAGCCTCGGGGAGCGTGCTCCGGACGACGTGCGCCGCGACCTCAACGAGCTCGTTCACCGCGAGTTCGTGCGTCCGCTGCGCAGCTCGTCGCTGAAGCGGGAGGACGAGTTCTCGTTCTGGCACGCGCTCGTCCGGGACGTGGCCTACCAGCAGATCCCTCGCTCCCCGCGGGCCGAGAAGCACCTCGCTGCCGCGGCCTGGGTCGAGAACGTGGCCGAGGACCGCCTCGAGGACCACGCCGAGATTCTCGTGCACCACTACGGGCAGGCGCTCGAGCTGGCGCGCTCGGCGGGCCGCGAGGCGCACGACGTGGAGCGGTCTCTCGTTCGCGTGCTCCTCCTCGCCGGCGACCGCGCGACGCACCTTGACACCGAGGCCGCCGAGCGCTACTTCAGACGAGCAGTCGAGCTCGCAGAGGGCGAGCTGGCGCGCGCGCAGGCACTCGCGAAGCTCGCGCCGGTCCTCGAGTCGCGCGGCGAGCTGAACGAGGCCGTCGAGGCGGCCGAGGCGGCACTCCCGGCCCTGCGGGTCCACGATCTCGACGCCGCCGCCGCGGTGCTCGGCTATCTCGCGACGAGCGCCTGGGCGCGTGGCGAGATCGCCAGCTCGGACGAGCTCTCGCAGGAGGCGATCGGGATCCTCGAACGCGAGCCCACTGCCGAGCTCGTGCAGGCGTTCGGTCACGCGGCGCACCGCGCGGCGATCGGGGGACGCTTCGAGGAAGCGGAAGTGCACATCGTCCAGGGGTTCGCCCTCGCCGAGCAGTTCGGGGTCGAGAACGTCATCGCGCTGCTCAATGCTCGCGCCACCGTCCGCGGGTACAACGGAGACCCTGCCTGCCTCGACGATGTTCGCGAAGCGATCGAGGTCGGCAGGCGACTCGGCCGCGGGCGTGGCACAGCGGTCTCGATGAACAACCTCGGAGACGGGCTCGCCCACTTCGTCGGAATGCGCGAAGCCCGCGCCCAGTGGGACGAGGCGATCGAGTTCTCGACGAGCCGTGGTCTCGGCCATCCGGCGATGTGGCAGCGCGGCGAGCGTCTCCGGGCGTTGTTCCATCTCGGCGACTGGGACGAGCTGCGGCGCGAGGCGAACGACGTCATCCGCTGGGAGCGAGAACGACGCGGCGGCCAGCTCGAGCTGTTCGGCCTCATCCATCTGGCGGGCGTGCGCGTCCATCAGGGAGAGCACGACGAGGCGGCTGCGGACGTCGACGCGCTTCTTCCCCGAGCGCGAGAGAGCGGGGATCCGCAGGTGCTCGTCCCGGGGCTCTCGGTCGCGGCGCTCGTCGCAGCGGCCGCCGGCGATCGGGATCGGGCCCTCCTTCACGTACGCGAGCTGGAGGAGCAGACTCGTGGCTCGCACGGGTTCAGGAGCTACGGGCGCCTGTCGCCTTCGCGCATCGCGCTCGCCGCCGGGGAGCTGGAGCTCGCGGAGGCGTTCGTCGAGGGCATCGCGGACTCCGCCGCCTGGAATCGCTGCTCGGGGCTCGCTGCGAGCTCGCAGCTGCTCGAGGCGCGAGGCGAGCTCGACGAAGCGCGAGCACGGTACCACGATGCGGCCGAGGGCTGGGAGGCGTTCGGCAGCGTCGTCGAGCAGGCCTACGCGCTCATCGGCGCCGGCCGCTGCGGGAATGTGGCAGCGGGACGCGAGGGCGAGGCGATCTTCGAGCGACTCGGCGCCTCGCCGGTGCTCGCGCGAGCGGCCTAGCGGTCAACAACACGTGTAGGCGCCGGGCGGCGCGGCGCCCTCCTCGGGCTCGGGCAGCTCGGCGGCGGCGAACGCGGCCCCGTGCAGGATGTCGCGCTCGGAGACCTCGATCTCGCCGAGCTCGTACGCCCGCATGAGCTCGCGGAGCACGACGATCCCGCCGACGATCACCGGCGCTCGACCCGGCTCGATGCCGGGCACCTTGACCCGCTCCTCGAGCGTCAGCCCCGCCAGTCGCTCGAGCTCGCGCTCGACCGACGCGAGCGCGAGCAAGTGGCCGTGCGTTCGCTCCGGGTCGTACTCCGCGAGGCCGAGGTCGAGCGCCGCGAGCGTCGTCACGGTGCCGGCGACGCCGATAGCGGCCCGGGCCTGGTAGGGCGGGAGCAGCGAGCGGACGTGCGCCGCCGCCGTCGCGAGCTCGGTCGGCGTCGGCGGATCCGTGGCGAGGAAGCGCTCGGTGACCCGCACGCAGCCGACGTCCAGGCTCGTCGACGCCGCCGGGCCGCCGTTCGCGCCGACGACGAGCTCCGTCGAGCCGCCGCCGATGTCCACGAGCAGCGTGTCCTCGAGCGGCGGCCTGCCGGCGGTGACCCCGCGATACATCAGTGCCGCCTCCTCGTCCCCCTCGAGCAGGCGCGTCGTGAACCCGTAGCTCCACTCGATCTCGCCGAGGAACGCCTCCCCGTTCTCCGCGTCGCGCACGGCGCTCGTCGCGATTGCGAGCGTACGCTCGGCGCCGAGCGCCTCGAGCTCGCGGCGGTAGTCCGTGAGGCAGTTCCGGACCCGGGTGATGGGGAGGGGAAGGAGCTTCCGCCGCTCGTCCACTCCCTCGCCGAGGCGTGTGATCGTCAGCCTGCGGACGACCTCGCGCAGCCGGTCGCCGTCGACGTCCGCGACGAGGAGGCGCGTCGAGTTCGTCCCCAGGTCAACGGACGCGACGCGGGTCACAGGGGGAGGAACGCGCGGAGCCAGCGCACCTTGTCCTGCGAGCTCTCGAGCGCGGAGCGCAGAACCTGCAGGCGTGCCTGCGACACCCGCAGTCGCGCGAGCGCCGCCTCGAGGTCACGGCTCGCCGACTCCGTGCGGGCGAGCAGCTCCTCGGTGCGGGCCGTGCGCTCCTCGAACGCGGAGAGCTCGGTCTCGAACGCGCCGCCGACGCGTCTGGCGTCGCGATAGAAGCCGAAGCCGCGCACCGTCGTGAACGTCGCGGCGGCGAGGAAGAGCAGGAGCGAGACGAGGAATGCGGCGAGGACCATGGGCCTCGGGCGATCGTACCAGCGGTCTCTCGGGATCCACTCGGGCGGTTTCTGGATCCAGATGAGCGGGTAGAGCCGGAATGCGGAGCGGGTTGCCGCTGTCCGCTGCTTACTCTAGGATCCGAAAAGCCAAGATTGGACACAATCGAACGGGGAGGAAGCTGCGATGTCGATGAACGGGGCAGGCGTGCGGGACCGCTGGGACGGCATCGAGCGTCCGTACTCCGAGGCGGAGGTCGAGCGTCTTCGCGGGCGCTTCCGGATCGAGCACACGGTCGCCCGCCTGGGCGCGGAGCGCCTCTGGCGCCTGTTGCACGACGAGCCGTACGTCGCCGCGCTCGGCGCGCTCACCGGCGCGCAGGCGGTGCAGATGGTCAAGGCAGGGCTGAAGGCGGTCTACCTGTCCGGCTGGCAGGTCGCCGCGGACGCGAACCTCGCGGGTCACACGTACCCGGACCAGAGCTTGTACCCGGTGTCGAGCGCGCCCGCGCTCGTCGAGCGGATCAACAACGCGCTCCTCCGAGCCGACCAGATCGAGGCGGCCGAGGACCGGAACGGCACCTACTGGCTCGCGCCGATCGTCGCCGACGCGGAGGCGGGCTTCGGCGGCCCGCTGAACGCGTTCGAGCTGATGAAAGCCTTCATCGAGGCTGGGGCCGCGGGCGTGCACTTCGAGGACCAGCTCTCGTCGGAGAAGAAGTGCGGCCACCTCGGTGGCAAGGTGCTCGTCCCCACCGCGCAGTTCGTCCGCACGCTCGTCGCCGCGCGGCTCGCCGCGGACGTCCTCGACGTGCCGACCATCCTCGTCGCCCGCACCGACGCGCTCTCGGCGACCCTGCTCACGAGCGACGTCGACGAGCGGGACCACGAGTTCCTGACCGGCGAGCGGACGGCCGAGGGGTTCTTCCGGATCCGGCCCGGGATCGAAGCGCCGATCGCGCGCGCGCTCGCGTATGCCCCGTACGCGGACCTCCTCTGGTGCGAGACCTCGACGCCGGACCTCGACGAGGCGGCGCAGTTCGCCGAGGCGGTGCACGCGAAGTTCCCGGGCAAGCTCCTCGCCTACAACTGCTCGCCCTCGTTCAACTGGAAGAAGCACCTGGACGACCGGACGATCGCGGCCTTCCAGCGAGAGCTCGCGGACATGGGGTACAAGTTCCAGTTCGTGACCCTCGCCGGCTTCCACGCCGTCTGCGAGTCGATGTTCGATCTCGCGAGCGGCTACGCGCGCGGAGGGATGAGCGCCTACGTCGAGCTCCAGGAGCGCGAGTTCGCACTCGAGGACGCGGGCTACACGGCGACCCGCCACCAGCGGGAGGTCGGAGCCGGCTACTTCGACGCCGTCCTCGGCGCCGTCACGGGCGGCAAGAGCTCGACCCTCGCGCTCAAGGGGTCGACCGAGGAGGCGCAGTTCGAGGTGGCCCCGACCGCATGAGCACGGCTGCGGCCGCCGGCCTAATCGTCCGCGGCCCCGACGAGGCGGGCGTCCTTACCGGCGAGGCGCTCGACCTCGTCGCTTCGCTCCAGCGGGAGCTCGGCGAGCGGCGCGAGGAACTCCTGCGCGCGCGGGCGGAGCGCCAGGAGCGGATCGCGGCCGGAGAGCTGCCCGCGTTCCTCGAGGAGACCCGGTCCGTGCGCGAGGGCGACTGGAAAGTGGCACCTGCGCCGGCCGACCTGCAGGACCGGCGCGTCGAGATCACCGGCCCGGCCGGCGACCGCAAGATGGTGATCAACGCCTTCAACTCGGGCGCGCGCGTGTACATGGCCGACTTCGAGGACGCGAACTCGCCGACCTGGGCGAACGTCGTCGGCGGCCAGCGGAACCTCACCGACGCGATCGAGCGGACGATCTCGGTCGAGACTCCGGACCGGGCGTACGCCCTCGACGACGAGGTCGCGGTGCTGCTCGTGCGCCCGCGCGGCTGGCACCTGCTCGAGAAGCACGTCGAGCTGGACGGCAAGCCGATGTCGGCGAGCTTGTTCGACTTCGGCGTCTACCTCCAGCGGAACGCGGAGCGCCTGCTCGAGCGGGGCTCCGGGCCGTACTTCTACCTCCCGAAGCTGGAGAGCCACCTCGAGGCGCGGCTCTGGAACGACGCCTTCGTCCTCGCGCAGGAACGGCTCGGGCTGCCGCGGGGAACGATCCGCGCGACCGTTCTCGTGGAGACGATCCTCGCTGCGTTCGAGATGGACGAGATCCTGTACGAGCTGCGCGACCACTCGGCTGGGCTGAACGCCGGGCGCTGGGACTACATCTTCTCCGTCATCAAGAAGTTCTCCGAGCGCGACGACTTCGTGCTCCCGGACCGTGCCCAGGTGACGATGACGGTGCCGTTCATGCGCGCGTACACGGAGCTTCTCGTCCGGACCTGCCACGCGCGGGGCGCGCATGCGATCGGCGGGATGGCGGCGTTCATCCCCTCCCGGCGGGACCCCGCCGTGAACGAGATCGCGCTCGCGCGCGTCCGCGAGGACAAGGTGCGCGAGTCCGGAGACGGCTTCGACGGCACCTGGGTCGCGCACCCCGACCTCGTCCCGACCGCGCTCGAGCCGTTCGGCGCCGTGCTCGGCGAGCGGCCGAACCAGCTCGACCGGCTCCGCGAGGACGTCTCGGTCGAGGCGTCCGACCTGCTCGACGTCGCGGCGACGCCGGGGGAGATCACGCCCGCCGGGGTGCGGACGAACGTCTCGGTCGGGATCCGTTACATCGCGGCCTGGCTCTCGGGCGTGGGCGCAGCTGCGATCGACGACCTGATGGAGGACGCAGCGACCGCGGAGATCTCGCGCGGCCAGATATGGCAGTGGGTGCGGCACGACCGCGTGTCCCGCCAGGACGTCGAGGAGACCATCGCGGAGATCGCGGCCGAGCTGCCCGCGGAGCCGGTCTACGCCGACGCGCGCGCGCTGTTCGAGCGGCTCGCGCTCGCCGACGAGTTCGCGGAGTTCCTGACCCTCTCCGCCTACGAGCGGCTGCTCGAGGTCACCGATGTCTGACGGGACGAAAGCAGACGACATCGCCCTCGCGCTCGAGGAGTCGATCGTCTCGGGCGAGATCCCGCCGGGGAGCGTCCTCCGCCAGGAGCACCTGTCCGAGCAGTTCGCGGTCTCGCGGACGCCGGTGCGCGAGGCGCTACGGCGCCTGGCGGCGCTCGGTCTCGTCAGCTTCGAGCCGAACCGCGGGGTGCGCGTCCGCATGCTCGCGCGCGAGGAGCTGCGCGAGGCGTTCCTCGTGCGCGCCGAGCTCGAGGGCCTGGCGACCGAGATCGCGACGCCGAAGATGTCCGCCCACGACCTCGCGGAGCTCGAGACTGCCGAGCGCCGATTCAGCGCCGTCACGCACGAGCTCGTCGAGATGAGCCACGCGGGGAGGCAGGATCTCCAGCTCGCCCGGGACTGGCTGCACGCGAACCACGCGTTCCACGACGTCATCTACGCCGCCGCGGAGTCGCCGCTCGTCGAGCGCATGGCGAAAGCCGCTCGGCGGACGTTCCTCGCGAAGCCGGTG
>DASSCD010000079.1:0-17645 GCA_035698005.1 Gaiellaceae bacterium
CCCGCCGCAAGCCGATCCTGGCGCTGAAGGCGGGCACCTCCGCCAGCGGGCAGCGCGCGGCGAGCTCGCACACCGCCGCGCTCGCGGGCTCCGAGGCGGCGGCCGACGCGCTGTTCCGCCAGGCCGGTGTCATCCGGGCGACCTCGCTCGAGGAGCTCGTCGACGCGACCACGCTGCTCTCGAGCCAGCCGCGTCTCGCGGGCCGCTCGGTCGCCCTGCTCACGAACGCGGGCGGGCTCGGGATCCTCGCCGCCGACGCGTGTGAGGCCGCGGGCCTCGAGCTCCCCACGCTCGGAGAGGAGACGGTTGAGGCATTACGAGCGGAGCTCGCCGTCGAGGCGAGCGTCGCGAACCCGGTCGACATGCTCGGCGGCGCGACACCCGATTCGTACGCGACCGCGCTGCCTCTTCTGCTCGCCGACCCCGTGGTCGACGCGGTCATCGTCCTCTTCGTGCCAGCCGTCAGCGGGACGGCGGACGAGGTCGCGGCCGCGGTGGAGCGAACGGCGCGGGAGGCAGCATCCGGCAAGCCCGTACTCGCGGTCGTCATGTCCTCCGAGGGGGTCCCCGAAGTCCTCCGTGGGTCGCGCCACGTCGCCGCCTTCGCCTACCCGGAGTCGGCCGCGCGCGCCCTCGGCCGAGCCGCGGAGCGGGCCGAGTGGCTGCGACGCCCGCAGGGAACCCCGCCCGAGCTCGACGGCATCGACCGCGAGGCCGCGCAGCGGGTCGTCGACCGCGCGCTCGACGAGGTGGAGGACCTGTGGCTCGACCCCGCGGCGACGCGGGAGCTGCTGCTCGCCTACGGCATCCCGCTCGTGCCCGAGCGGCTCGCGCACTCGGGCGACGAGGCGGTTACGGCCGCCGGCGAGTTGGGCTACCCGGCCGTCGTGAAGACCGCTGCGCCGGGCGCGCACAAGACGGAGACCGGCGGCATCGCCCTCGACCTCGCGGACGAGGTTGCGGTCCGCGACGCAGTCGCGCGAATCGGCGCCCCGGTGGTCGTCCAGCCGATGATTCCGAGCGGCGCAGAGCTCCTTGCCGGCGTCGTCCAGGATCCGGTCTTCGGGCCGCTCGTCGCGTTCGGCGCGGGTGGGGTCTTCGCCGAGCTCATCGGCGAGGCCAGGTTCCGGATCGCGCCGCTGACGGACGTCGACGCAGAGGAGCTCGTCACCGGCGGCAAGGCGGGCCGGCTGGTCGCGGGGTTCCGCGGGGCACCGGCGGCGAGCGCCCCCGCGCTCACGGACCTCGTGCACCGCCTCGCGCGGCTCGGTGAGGACCTGCCAGCGGTGGCGGAGCTCGACCTCAACCCGGTGCTCGGCCTTCCCGATCGGTGCGTGGCGGTCGACGCGCGGGTCCGTCTCCGGCGCCCCGAGGCCGCGACGCGCACGAAGTCCTGGTAGCCGGCTCCGTACTTTCCCTCACGAAGGCGGCGGCTTTCGACTCAGCTGGCAGGCGTCTTTTCCGCGATGCCCGCGGACACCCGTCCGAAGACACTGCGCCACATATTCGAACAGCCCTACCGGGAGGTGGAGCAAGATGATCGGTAAGCGGTTTTGGGAGATCGGTGGCTTCGTCGCCGGAGCGATCCTCATCGCCTTCGGCGTCGTCGCGATCTACATGGGCGTCGACGGGCGGAACACCGTTCGCGACAGCCTCAAGCAGGAGCAGATCACGTTCGGGACAGCGGACGATCCCGCAGTCGCGAAGTACGCGGAGCAGTGGGCGGGCGAGCAGGTCACGACCGGTGAGCAGGCCCGCGCGCAGGCGAACATCATGCGCTACCACACGGTGAACGGCGAGTGGAACCCCGAGCACCTCACGTACGCGCAGATGGGCCGCTTCCTGGCGAAGGACGATCCGTCGAACCCCGCCGGGACGAGTGACGAGACCGCCGCGCTGCTGGACGAGACCGGCAAGCCGGTGTCCAACAGCTATCGCAACCAGTGGGTCACGGAGACCGCCCTCAGCACGGCGCTCAACATGTCCTACATGGCCGAGCAGCTCTCGCTCTTCGGCATGGTCGTCGGGGTGGCGCTGCTGCTCACGGGAATCGGGCTCGTGATCCTCGCCTTCGCGGTGTTCGGCCGGCGCCAGGAGGCGACGGAGTCGGTCACGGGGAGGTATCCGACGGCACCCGTCACGAACTGATCCGGAGACAGCGGGAGGGTCCTGGATCGACAAGTGCTCCGACCTCCCGGAGTAACCGACAGGGGGCGGCCAGGCCGCCCCCGTCGGTTTGCGTAGTTTCCCGTGGACGGATCGGACGGAGCGCGGACGCCGCGTCTGACGCGGGGCGGCATCCTGCCGGTCATGGTCGTGCAGCCGAGAAGGATCCTCGTGGCGTTCGACGGGTCGGAGCAGGCCTGGCGGGCCCTTGACGTCGCAGCTCGCATGACGGGATACGGCTCGACGCTGACCGTCGTGAGCGTCGGCCGCGACGGGAACGGAAGCGTTCGCGGGCTCCTCGACGAGGCGCACGCACGCCTACTCGGACACCGGGTGCCGGCGACCTACGTGGAGCGGCACGGAGCTCCGGCAGCAGAGCTGGTGGCGGCCGCGGGGGAGCTCGGTTCGGACCTCGTCGTGATCGGGCGCCGGGCCGGTGGTGGCACGGACGAACCACTTCCAGGCTCGGTCAGCGCAGAGGTGCTTCGAGAGGCACCCTGCGACGTGCTCGTCATCCGCTGAGGCTCTAGCGCTCGATCAGGCCGTGGTCGAGCGCGTAGCGGACGAGCTCTGCACGGCTCGCGAGCCCGAGCTTCTGCATGATGTGCGCCCGGTGCGTCTCGGCAGTTCGCACCGAGATGTAGAGCAGAGCCGCGATCTCCTGGTTCGTGTGCCCGAGCGCGAGCAACGCGAGCACCTCGCGCTCGCGTTCGGAGAGCGGATCCGACTCCACCCGCTTGCGCTCCTCGGCCTCCGCGGCGACGAGCCGCGCGCCGAGCGCGGGATGGACGTAGCGCTCGCCCCCCGCGACCGCGCGCACTGCGCCGACCACCTCCGTGTCCGCGGCCTCCTTCAGCACGTAGCCGCTCGCGCCGGCCTCGAACGCCTCGCGCACGTAGCGCGGGTCGTCCTGCATCGAGAGGACGAGCACCTTCGCGTCGGGAACCGCCTGCAGGAGCGCGGGCATGCCCTCGATTCCGCTCTTCCCCGGCATGACAACGTCGAGGAGGACGACGTCCGGCTTGTGCTCGAGCGCCTCGAAGACGGCCCGCTCGGCGCTCGCAGCCTCGCCCACGGTCTCGATGTCCTTCTCGGCGTCGAGGACGCGCCGGAGGCCGCTGCGCACGACCGCGTGGTCGTCCACGACGAGCACGCGGATCGTCACCGGACCGGCACCTCTGCGACGAGCGTCGTGCCCTTTCCGTGCGCGGACTCGACCCGCAGGACTCCGTCGAGGAGCGCGACGCGCTCGCGCATCCCGGAGAGGCCCAGGCCGCCGTCGCGGGTGCCGAGCGGGTCGAAGCCCGCGCCGTCGTCCTCGACGACGAGCCTCACCGCGGACGCGGTGCGCGTGAGCAGGATGCTGACCCAGGTCGCGTCGGCGTGCTTCGCCACGTTCGTCAACGCTTCCTGGACCATGCGGTACAGGGTCGTCTCGATCTCTGGCGGCAGCCGGTTCTCCCCGAGCCTGATCTCGAGGTGGACGGGAACCGCTGCCTGTCGACCGTAGGTGTCCACGAGCCGTTCGAGCGCTGGTGCGAGTCCGAAGTCGTCGAGCGCGGAGGGACGGAGCTCGACCGCGAGACGCCGCACATCCTGCAGGGTGGACACGACGAGGTCGCGCAGGGAGGCGACCCCTTCACGCCCCTCGTCGGAGTCGAGCACCTGCTCGAGCGACTTCAACCCGAGCAGGATCGACGTCAGTGCCTGACCCGTCTCGTCGTGGAGCTCGCGCGCCAGGTGCTTGCGCTCGAGCTCCTGCGCCTCGACAACCTTCCGCATGGCGTCCCGCGTCACGCGCTCCGACAGGTCGACGGCGATCGCAGCTCGCGCCGCGAGGGATTCCGCGAGACGGAGGTCGTCGTCGTCGAACCAGCCGTCGTCGCCGAGCTTGTCGTGCGCCGCGACGACGCCGATCGCCTGGCCGTGCACGATCAGCGGGACGTAGAGGGCGGTCCTGATCCCGAGCTCCCGCGCGGTCCGCTGGTCGACCTCCGGATCGTTCAGCACCGAGTCGACACGCTCACTGCGCCCGCGCTCGAGCACGCGGCCGACCTTGGAGCCGTGGAGTTCGAGTCGCGTCCCCACCTGCGTCGAGGCGACCTCCCCGTCGGCTGCGGCGACGCGCAGGGCGTCTTCCGTGTCGGGAAGCGCGATGAGCACGAGCCGTGCGGAGACGAGCTCGCGCAGACGGGTCGCGACCATGGCGAGGAGCGGCTCGAGCTCGAGCTGCGCCGCGAGGGCGTTCCCGATCTCGTTGAGCGATTCGAGCTGGCGCAGCCAGCGGGCCGACGACTCGTACAAGCGGGCGTTCTCGATCGCGACGGCGGCCTGGGCGGCGAGCAGCTGGATGAGGTCCTCGTCGTCCTCGGTGAAGTCGCCGCCGCCCCGCTTCTCCGAGAGGTAGAGGTTCCCGAAGGCGACGCCGCGAAGCAGGATCGGCGCGCCCAGGAACGTGTGCATCGGGGGATGGTTCGGAGGCAGTCCCACCGAGCGCGGGTCGTCGGCGATGTCGTGCAGCCGGAGCGGCTTCGTCTCTCGCATCACGACGCCGAGGATCCCTCGGCCCTGGGGGATCTCGCCGATCGCGGCATAGGTCTTCTCGTCGACGCCGGTCGTCAGGAACCGCTCGAGGCCGCGACCGGACGGATGGACGACCCCGAGCGCCGCGTAGCGCGCGTGCGTGAGCTCGGCCGCGGTCTCGACGATCCGCTGCAGGAGCGCGTCGAGCGAGAGCTCGGACGCGAGCGAGATGCCCGCCTCGACGAGGACGCGGAGGCGGTCCTGCTGCTCGGTCGGCTGGTCGGTCGGCGCGCCCACGGGGTCGTGTGAGCGTACGCGACCGCCGCGCCGGCGATACGGTCGGCGTGCGCGCACGACTCGTGGACAGCCAAGCGATGAGTTGCCGGGGTCGGGCCCGTCCAACTGGCGACAGCGAACGGGAGGTGCGAGATGGGCAAGCTGGTGGTGACCGAGTTCGTATCGCTCGACGGCGTGATGCAGGCGCCCGGCGGGGAGGACTTCAAGTACCCCGGCTGGTCGTTCGACTTCGATCGCGGTGACGATGGCAACGAGTTCAAGCTGAAGGAGACGCTGGAGACCGACGTGCTCCTGCTCGGGCGCGTCACCTACGAGAGCTTCGCCGGCGCCTGGCCCTCGCGCGAGGGCGTGTTCGCGGACAAGTTCAACGAGATGCCCAAGTACGTCGTCTCTTCGACGCTCGAGGGCCCCGAATGGAACAACACCACCGTATTGAAGGGCGACGCGGTGGGGGAGGCCAGGAAGCTCAAGGAGAGCACCGACGGGATCGTGCAGGTGCCGGGGAGCCTCCGGCTCGCGCGGGCGCTCATCGAGGCGGACCTCGTCGACGTCCTCCACCTGATGGTCTTCCCGGTACTGCTCGGCACTGGTCGGCGTCTGTTCGGCGACACGAGCGAGCGGACGGACTGGCGACTCGTCGAGTCGAGGCCGGTCGGCCCGGACGGCGTGCTCGTCCTCGTCTACGAGCGTGCGAGGTAGGCGAGCAACCCTCGGCTACGCGGTCGGGCGACGTGGCGACGAGCGTTCGACCCACACCTGCTCCGGGCTCGCGAGTCGTGACGCCGACCTCCGGCGCTCCGCGGCCCGGCGGCCGGCCGGGGCGAACGCGCTCCAGGCGAACCAGCGCCCGAAGGCGCGCTGGAGTGCCCCCGGGCCGGTGAGCGTCAGCTTGCGCGCCCGCATCGCGCCCCCGAGATCGGCGCGACCCAGGTAGACGCGGTAGAGGGTGGCGGTGTCGACGCCCACCTGGAGGTCGACGTCGAACCCGGGATGCTGGAGACAGACCGAGACCTCCTGCGGCTCGAGCACCATCCAGTAGCGCTTCGCCGGATCCCGGAAATCGAATCGCACGACGGTGCGATCCGGGGGAAGCTGCTCGCGATCGACGTGTCGCGCCATCCAGACGACCAGGAGGTCGGGATCCAGCTCGTCGGGTCGCGGGTCGGTGAACGACCAGGTCGCCCCCCATTCCCCGAGCGCCTGCACCACCGGCTCCAGGTCGCGGCCCGCGAGCGTCAGCTCGTACCCGAGCGTCCTGCCCTTCGGGCCGGTGCGGCGCTCGACGATCTCGGCCCGCTCGAGCGAGCGCAGGCGGTCCGTGAGAACGGAGCGCGAGATCCGGGGCAGGCCACGCTGAAGCTCGTTGAAGCCCCTCGCGCCGCCCAGCATCTCGCGCACGATCAGGAGCGTCCAACGGTCGCCGAGAATCTCGCTGGCCTTGGCGATGGGGCAGTACTGGGCGTAGCCCCGCATGGTCCTCGATGCTAGTCCCCCGCGAGCCCGCAATCGGTTCGAAATTCGAACCGCTTGGTTCGAAACTCGGGCTAGTCGGTCGCGACACAGGCTCCTACCGTCGTCGCATGGCGATCGAGACGGCGCGAATGCTCACGGACAGCGAGGACGAGCGGCTACGTGACTCCGTCCAAGGTCTTGTGATCGGCCCCGAGGACGAACGCTACGACGAGGCCCGCTCGATCTGGAACGGTGCGATCGACCGCCGTCCGGCGCGCATCGTTCGCTGCACCGGAGTGGCCGACGTCGCCGCCGCGATCCGCTTCGCGCGCGAGCGTGAGTTGCCGCTCAGCGTCCGTGCCGGCGGCCACGGCGTCGGCGGCCATGCGGTCTGCGACGGTGGGCTCGTCATCGATCTCTCGCCGCTGAAGGGGATCAGGGTCGATCCCGCGAGGCGCAGCGCGCGCGCCGAGGCGGGCGTGCTCTGGGGTGAGCTCGACCGAGAGACCCAGCTCTTCGGGCTGGCCACCGTCGGTGGGATCGTCACCCACACGGGGATCGCGGGCCTGACCCTCGGCGGGGGCATCGGCTGGCTGATGCGAAAGCACGGCGCCACGGTCGACAACCTCCTCTCCGCGGACGTCGTGACGGCGGACGGCCAGCTCGTTCGTGCGAGCGAAGACGAGAATGCGGATCTTTTCTGGGGCATCCGCGGGGGCGGCGGCAACTTCGGGATCGTCACCTCGTTCGAGTACCGGCTCCACCCCGTCGGACCGATCGTCCTCGCGGGTCCCGTCTTCTACGCCCTCGAGGACGCGCCGGAGGTCTTGCGCTCCTACCGCGAGCTCATCGCCGCGGCCCCCGACGAGCTGACGACGATCTTCGAGCTGTCGGTGGCGCCGCCGGCGCCCTTCCTGCCGGAGGAGGTGCACGGCACGCAGGTCGTCATGGTGGGTGCGTGCTACGCGGGATCTCCGGACGAGGGAGCCGAGGTCGTCCGCCCCCTCAAGGAGCTCGGCCCGCCGATCGCCGACCTGCTCGAGCCGAAGCCCTACACGGAGCTGCAGTCGATGTTCGACCCGATGGTGCCGCACGGCTGGCATCGCTACTGGAAGTCGGTCGAGCTGCCGCCTCTCACGGACGAGGCGGTCGACGCGCTCGTCGAGCACGCGCCGCCGGTCACCTCCCCGAAGTCCTACTGCATCGTCTTCCAGCTCGGCGGCGCGCTGAGCCGCGTCGGCGAGCACCAGACCGCCTTCAGCCAGCGCGACGCCGCCCACAACGTGAACATCAATGCGGTCTGGACCGAGGAGGATCCGGACGCAGAGCGCCACATCGCCTGGGCGCGCGGATTCTTCGACGCGCTGCAACCGCACGCCGGGGGGCGCGTGTACGTGAACTTCCTCGGCGAGGAGGGTCGCGACCGGGTGCGCCAGGCCTACGGCGAACGGAACTACCTGCGGCTGGTCGAGCTCAAGCGCGCGTACGACCCGACCAACGTGTTCCGGACGAACCAGAACATCGAGCCGTAGCGCGGCCCGCAGCGCACACGAAGAACTAGAAACCCCCGCCGGAGCGGGGGTTTCCGTAGCAGGCCTGTAAGCCGGATTCTGTCGTGGGTGACCATCTCTCTGTGCGGCGCACCCGGCTCCTCGGCGGGCCGCGTCAGCGGAGCCTGCTTCGCCTTGCACCGGACGGGGTTTGGCAAGCCGACCGTGTCGCCACGGCCGCTGGTGGGCTCTTACCCCACCGTTTCACCCTTACCGGCCTCGGTCGCCCGAGGCAGGCGGTCTCCTTTCTGTTCCACTTTCCGTCGGCTTTCGCCGCCTGGGTCTCCCCAGCGTCCTTGCCCTGCGGTGTCCGGACTTTCCTCGAGCCCTCGAGAGGGCCCGCGGTCACCCGGCCTGCGTGCTGAATTCTAGCCCCGTTCCGGGAGATTGGCCTGCCCGCGCGGACGGTCTCCCGCCCACGCGGGCAGTTCTGGCGGCCCGCCGCGGTCGGCTCTCAGCCGGTGGCGAGCCGCGCGAGCTCCGGGATCCGGATCGCCGACTCGACGTCCTCGGCGAGAAGCGAACGGCACTCGGGGCACGCGAGCACGCCGCGCGCGTGGAGCACGAACTCGCCGCAGACGAGGCACTCGAGGCTCACCCCGCGCAGGAGCGCGGCCAGCTCCTGGTCGAGGGTGCGCGCGAGGGGAGCGACGGTCATGGGCGGTTCCTCACGAGAGGCTCCTGAACACTCCGGTGACCTTCCCCAGGATCTGCACGTGCTGCGGGTAGAGCGGCTCGAGGGCGCTGTTCTCGGGCTGCAGGCGGATGCGTCCTCCGTCGCGGTGGAATGTCTTCACGGTCGCCTCCTCCGCCGACTCGTCCTCGCCGACGAGTGCGACAACGACCTCCCCGTCGCGGGCGTCGTCCTGGCGGCGGACGACGACGACGTCGCCGTCGAGGATCCCCGCCTCGATCATCGAGTCGCCGGTGACGCGGAGCAGGAAGTCGGCGTTTCGGCCGAGCGGCTCGGGCACGGCGATCTGATCCTCGATCGCCTCGTCCGCGAGCAGCGGGCCGCCGGCGGCGATACGCCCGACGAGCGGGAGCACGGGCGCCGCGTGGCTCGCCTCCTGCACGGCCTCTGCGCGCTTGCGCCCGACGAGCTCGAGCGCCCGCGGCTTCGTCGGGTCGCGGCGCAGGAGGCCGGCCCGCTCGAGGTTCGCGAGGTGCGCGTGCACGGTGGAGGGCGACGCGAGGCCCACGGCGTCGCCGATCTCGCGGACGGTCGGCGGATAGCCGTGCTCGTCGACGTAGTCGGCGAGGAACTGCCAGATCTCCTGCTGACGTGCTGTCAGAAGCGGGGTTCCGGTCGACATCGGGGCTCTCCAGTCTCGGGGGACGAACGTATGTTCGACATCGAGAGTAGAGGTCCTTCCGGACGACGTCAAGCAGAAGGGCGCTTCGCGGAGAACGCCGCCTGCTCGAGCGCGTACGGGTTCTCGACGGTCGTGTCCACGACCTCGAGCCCGGACTCGGCGAGGAGGCGCCTCCACGTGGCCTCCGGGAAGACCCCGAGCGTGTGCCGGTCGTGGACGATCTCGAGCGGCTCGCCCGGGGTGTGCAGGAGGATCGCGTAGTCGACCGTGTAGGTCGAGGCGCTCGGCGGATCGGGTGCGTGCGTCCACTCCAGGAAGCGCAGGCTGCGCCCGTCCTCGCCGTCGTGTCCGCCATGGTCGGTTCCGGGCTTGAAGATCTCGGTCGTCGCGTCGGGCGTCAGGATCACGAGGCCGCCGGGACGTACGTGGGCCGCGGCGGTCTCGATCGCCTGGCGGAGGTCGTCCTCGGTCGTGAGATACGAGATCGCGTCGTGGATGAACACGACGTCGAACGTCCGCCCGAGGCGCAGCTTTCTCATGTCGCCGACAAGGTGCTCGCACTCCGGGTTCAGCGTCTTGCTCGCGGCAAGCATCTCCGGCGAGAGGTCGGACAGGGTGCACTCGAAACGGGCCTTCAGGTGCGAGGCGTTGTTGCCGCCGCCTGAGCCGAGCTCGAGGAGCGTCCGCGCCTCGCCCTCGACGACCTCCTCGGCGACCCGCGTCACGAACGCCGCCTCGTCCCCGTAGGACGACGGGTGCGTCAGCAGGTGGAACCAGGGCGCGAGATCCGTGTACAGCCGCATCGACCCTCCGATCGCGAAGGGGAGCTTCCGCTCCCCTTCGACTCCCATGCGCTGGAGAGGACTTGAACCTCCACGGCCTCAAGCGGCCACTAGGCCCTCAACCTAGCGCGTCTACCAATTCCGCCACCAGCGCGCGCTATGGGATGACAGTCTAGAGCAGGTGGAACAGGACGATCGTGTTCAGCCCGAAGACGGAAGCGACGACGACGGTGAGCCTCGTCAGGTTCTGCTCGACGATGTGTGTGCCCCCCTGCGAGTGGGGGGTGAAGCCGAGCCCCCCCATGCCCGCCTCGCGCCCGGAGTGCATGAGCACGAGCGTGACGAGGAAGGCGCTCAGGAGCACCTGTAGGACCGCCGCTACCTGGAGCCAGGGCATCGACCCGCCAGGGTAGCAGCGTCGTTACGCTCCTTCGGTGGTCGAAGGGGACGACGCGCGCGCGCGGATCCAGAAGCTCCTCGTGACCGGGGACAACCGCCTCAAGCAGGGCGTCGACCCGGCGAAGGTCCGTGCGACGTACGAGCAGGCGCTCGCCGTCGCGCGCGAGGCCGGGCTCGAGGACTCGGTGCGGCTGCTCGTCGAGGTCAGGCTCGAGGACCTGCGGCGGCTCGCTCGAGAATCGACTCCACCCGCTCCGCCTGAGCCCTGACGTCGTGCGGCTCTGCGGCTGCCCGGGCGGCGGGGTTCGGGCGCGGGAGGTCCGCGGCCGTGGCGAGGGATCCGACGAGACCGTCCTCGTCCAGCGGGTCGACGAGGATGCCCGCCTCCGGCGTCACGAACTCCGGTGGCCCGCCGACCCGCGTCGCGACGACGGAGCGCGCCGAGGCCATCGCCTCGAGCGTCGCGAGCCCGAAGGGCTCGATCAGGCTCGGCTGGCAAAGGACGTCGCACGCGGCGAGCCAGGTGGGGACGGCGTCGTGCGCGACGCGGCCGACGAGCTGTACCCGCTCCCTGCCGGTGAGCGCGTCACGGAGCGGGCCGTCGCCGACGAAGGTCAGCGTGCCCTCGCCGCGCCGCTCGAACGCGCGCGCGAGCCGGAGGACGTTCTTGCGCTCGCTGAGCGAGCCGAGGCAGAGGAAGGACGTGCCGTCGACCTCCGCGAGACCGACCTCCGCGCGCGCGGCCGCCTGGTCGCGCGGCGCGAATCGCTCGAGGTCGACGCCGCAGTCGACGACCTCGACCCGGCCGGCTGTCTCCGGCACCGCACGCTCGAGCTCATTGCGGAGCCAGTCGGAGACGGCGACGATCGCCGCCGCGCGGCGGACGACGTAGCGGGTCGCGGCACCCGCGCCCGGGATCGTGCCGACGTTGCGCACGTCCTGGCCATGTGCCGTGACGACGAGCGGAGCCCGCGAGGCGAGGGCGGCGACGAGCCCCGCCGGAGCGAGGAAGTGCGCGTAGGTGACGTCGGGCCGGAAGCGGCGGGACGCCCGGATCGCAGCCCAGGCTAGCGCCGCATGCCGCCGCCGTCCCCCGGAGCGCGTGTCGACGACCGCTCGCGCGAGCTCGTGGCCCCGCGCCGCGAGCTCGCGCTCGAGGTTGGCGACGAAGACGCCGAGGTCCGGGTCGTCCGGCCCCGGGTACATCTGCGAGACGAGGAGGATCCGCAGCGCGACGCCTTTATCCGCGCGTCACCTGCAGGATGCCCAGGCACATCTCGTCGGTCGAGCCCTCGCCCCAGAGGACGTATCGCGGAGCCTTCGGCACGCCATGGCCGCCGTGCAGCCGCTTGTGCACGTCGTGCCGACACGTGACCCGCACGACGTCCCCCGGCGCCGCCGTCACGGGCGTCGCGAGCGAGTACGCGTTCTGCCAGTGGAAGTCCCAGCGCGGGATGTCGAGCAGCACCCGCGCGCGGGGCGTGCCGGGGTTCAGCTCGAGCCGGATTGCGGCGCCGAGGAGGTGCATGTGCCCGGCCGCGACGTGGATCGTCGTGCGCTCGGTCAGCCGGCGGTCGCAGGTCGAGAGCGGGCTCGGCTTCGGTGTCGCCGCGCTGCCGCGGCAGAGGATGAGCAGGCCGGCGGGGACGAAGGCGGCCGTCGTCCCGTACGTGCGACCGAGCTGGTACAGCGCCTCGCTCCGCGAGCAGAGCCGCCCGCGCTCGCCCCTCGCGCAGGCCAGCTCCACCGGCCCCGGCAGGAGCATCGTGCGCAGGGGCGCGAGCCCGGCGGAGGCCGGGGTCGTCGTCAGCACCGCGCGCGAGCGGTCGAGGCCCCGTCCCTGCAGGAGGTTGTAGTGCACCTGCATGACGATCCGGCTGCGGGCCGGGAGCGGCACGCCGGTGCCCTCCGGGACCCGCCCGGAGCCCCACCCGGGCGCCCAGGCGGCGATCCAGTTCGCGTTGTTCAGCGACTCCTGGATCGAGGCCGAGCTGCCCGCGGGGAGCCCGGTCCCGCCGAAGCAGCTCCAGCCCGGCCCTCGAGAGCCGGCATCGACACGCTTCGCGGCCGCGACCTGCGAGGGGTCGACGCGGAAGAGGATCACGTGGTGGACGACCCTGGGGGCGCCGGGCTCGATCCGCGCCGAGGTGACGAAGGCGTCCGCGCCGAGCCTCGGGTCGAGCAGGAAGCAGCGGTAGTCGTCCGTCGCGCCTCTCGCGGCGCGGGGCCGATACGCCGTCGGCATCCGCAGCCGGAGCGTGGTCTCGCCCACCCGCGGGGGCATCGGCTGCAGCGGCCTGCGCCCGAGCGCGGGGCCGTCGACCCGGCCGCCGCCGCGCGCCCAGGCGAGGAGCGTCGTGCGCTCGGCCGCGCTCAGCGTGCGCTCGCCCTGGCCGACGTACGCGGGCGAGCGCGGGCCGGGAGGCCACGGGGGCATGATGCGCGCGCCGACTGCGGCTGCGATCAGCGCCGAGCGCGAGGAGATCTGCCTCGCGGTCTCGAGCGGGAACGGGGCGATGCCGCCGACGCGGTGGCAGCCGGTGCACTTCTCGCGGACGATCGGTGCGACGTCCCGGGTGAAGCTCGGGTCGGCCGACGGCGCGGCCGCTCGGTTCGTGACCGCAAGGGCGACGAGCGGGATCGCGAGCGCGAGCAGCGCCGCGAGCGCGAGGGCCAGCCTCGTCGTGAGGCGGCTACGCGCGCTGCGCGTCATAGGTGCCCCAGAGCTCGCGCAGCGCGCCGCAGAGCTCGCCGACCGTGCACTGCGCGCGGAGCGCCTCCCGGAGCGGGGGCAGGAGGTTCTCGTCCGTCTCGGCGATCCGGCGCACCTCCGCCAGGGCCGCCTCCGCGGCCGCCGCGTCCCGATCCGCGCGGACGCGCTCGGTGCGCGCGCGCTGGCGCCGCTCGCTCTCCGGGTCGACCTGGAGGAGCTCGACACGCTCGGACTCGTCCTCGGCGAACCGGTTGACGCCCACGACGACGGTGTCGCCGGCCTCGACGGACGACTGGTGGCGGTAGGCCGAGGCCTCGATCTCCGCCTGCACGAAGCCCTGCTCGATCGCCGCCACCGCGCCACCGAGCTCGTCGACGCGCTCGATCAGCTCCCGCGCCCGCTCCTCGAGGTCCGTCGTGAGCGCCTCGATGAAGTACGCGCCTCCGAGCGGGTCGGCGGTGTCCGTGCCGCCGGCCTCGTGTGCGAGGATCTGCTGCGTCCGGAGCGCGATCCGGGCGGCGGGCTCGGACGGCAGTGCGAGCGCCTCGTCGAAGGAGTTCGTGTGCAGCGACTGGGCGCCTCCGCAGACGGCCGAGAGCGCCTGGATGGCCACGCGGACGACGTTGTTCTCGGGCTGCTGCGCGGTCAGCGTCGAGCCGCCCGTCTGGGCGTGGAAGCGGAGCGCGGTCGCCCGCGGGTTCGTCGCGCCGAAGCGCTCACTCATGATCCGCGCCCACAGGCGACGCGCGGCTCTGAACTTCGCGACCTCCTGGAAGAAGTGGTTGTGGGCGTTGAAGAAGAACGAGAGCCGCTCGCCGAACGAGTCGGGCGAGAGCCCGGCCGCGATCGCCGCCTCGCAGTACGCGATCCCGTTCGAGAGCGTGAACGCGAGCTCCTGGGCGGCGCTCGCCCCCGCCTCGCGGATGTGGTACCCGGAGATCGAGATCGTGTTCCACTGCGGGAGCCGATCCGCGCAGTACGCGAAGACGTCGGTCGTGAGCCGCATCGACGGGCGCGGGGGGAAGATGTAGTTGCCGCGCGCGACGTACTCCTTGAGGACGTCGTTCTGCACGGTCCCGCGGAGCTTCTCCCCCGGGACGCCCTGGCTCTCGCCGACGAGCTCGTAGAGCAGGAGCAGGAGCGCCGCCGGCGCGTTGATCGTCATCGACGTCGACACCTCGCCGAGCGGGATCCCCTCCAGGAGCGCCTCCATGTCGGCGACCGAGTCGATCGCCACGCCGGTCCTCCCGACCTCGCCGTCCGCGACCGGATCGTCCGAGTCGTACCCGAGCTGCGTCGGCAGGTCGAACGCGACGGAGAGGCCCGTCTGGCCGCGGTCGAGCAGATAGCGGAAGCGCGCGTTCGTCTCCTCCGCGGAGCCGTACCCGGCGTACTGGCGGATCGTCCACGGGCGACCGCGGTACATCGTCGCGTACGGCCCACGCGTGTACGGGTGCTCGCCCGGGAGCTCGAGCGGTTGCGCGGGGAGGTCGTCTGCCGTGTAGACCGGCGCGATCTCTATGCCGGAGTCGGTCAGCCGGCGGTCCTCGGCGGTCGCCATGCGGGGAAGGCTAGATGGTCGCGACCAGCGTCGACATCGCGTCGACGGCTTGCCTGCGTGTCAGGCACTGGCGCTTCGTGAGCGATCGCCACGTCTCGAAGTCGAGCGCGTGGCCGATCGCCGCGCGCACGGCCTTCCGGCGCGGACGGCCGTCGGCGAGCTCGTCGCGAAGCCCTGCCAGGATCGCGTGGCGGCTTCGCTGGAGCTCTCCGGTCATGGCGTGGACGGCCGCGTCCCGGTCGAAGAGCGCGAGGTCGTGTTCGACGTCCTCGTACCAGGCATAGACCTGATCGAGTGCGGACCGCAAGCGACGGTCCGGGTCCTGCTGCGAACGCCAGCGACTCCCGTCCGGGAAGGGGTGGGCTGCGCGCCAGTGCGCCGAGCAGGCCTCGAACAGCGGGCCGTCGCTCGGGAAGTGCGCGTAGACGGTGTGTCGCTCGACGCCTGCGCCAGCTGCGATCGCCGAGATCGTGGTCCGGGCGGGCCCGACGGACGTGTGCAGGGCGACGGTCGCCTCGATGATGCGACGACGGGTCTCCTCCTGACGGCGTGCGCGTTCCTTCAACCGATAGCCGCGCTTCATTGCACACAAGTGTACTCCCATTCCTTGACGCTGGGAGCGACTCGTCCTAGAATCGCGGCACAGCAATGTGCAATGAAAGGAGAGAGCCATGTTCACGATCGATCTCGACGACTTCGAGCTCGTACCGAGCCGCCCTGGCTTGCGCGTGAACTTTCCCTTCCACAGCGCCAGCGGCACGACGAGCACGGCGAGTGTGCTATTCGAGCTCGACCCGGGAGCGGAGCTGCCGGTGCACACGGACAGTGCCGAGGAGCTTCTCGTCGTCGTGCAGGGCACCGCCGAGGCGCGCGTCGCAGACGAGATCGGCATGCTGCGGACGCACGAGGTCGCACTGGTGCCGCCCATGGCGCCGCACGGGCTGCGCAACGTGGGCGAGGACGTCCTTCGCGTCTTCGGAACGTTCTCGTCGGCGACGGTGGTCTCGACCTTCGAGCGGCCGTTCGAACCGGGCGGCCCTCAGGTCTTCGTCATCGGTGCGCCAATGCCGGTCGCACTGCCGCTCGGCGAGCGCGTGGCCGTGTAGCGCGCGAGGTCAGAGCACGCCGCCGGCGCGCTCGATCGCGTCGAGGGCGATGCGCTTGCCCGTCTCGACGTGCGCGCTGATGGCCTGCTTCGCCTCGTCAGGGTCGCCCGCTTCGAACGCCTCGACGATCCGTCGGTGCTCGGTCACGAGGCCGGCGTGGTCCTCCAGGTGCCCGCCGCGGATGACCTGCATCATCAGGTTCACGGACAGCTCGCGGTAGAAGCGGGACAGGAGCTCGTTCCCCGCGAGGTCGATCTGGTGCTCGTGGAAGGCGGCGTTCGCACCGTCCCACTGCTGATGCGAGATCGCGGCCGTGGTGTCCTCGAGCAGGGAGCGGAACGCACGCAGGTCCTCCTCGGCGACGTGCCCGACCGCGCGGTCCGCTGCATGCAGCTCGAGCGCCAGGCGCACCTCGTAGCCCTCGGCGAGAGCGTCGGCGGTCACCGGGGTCACGAAGTACCCGCGGCGCGCCTTCACGCTGAGCAGCCCCTCGGACACGAGTCGCGTGAGCGCGTGGTGCACCGGGCTGCGCGACACCCCGAGCTCGGCGGCCAGCTCGTGCAGGCTGAGCTTCTCGCCCGGCACGTGGCGCCGCGTGAGCAGGCGCGTGCGGAGCTCCTCGTAGACCCGGTCGTGGAGGCTGGTCGCGGTGAGCGTGGTGGCCATGTGCGGGACCTAACATGTCAGAGGTCGCCTGGCAACCGCCCGTGGAGCGCTGGATACCCTCAGCGCGTGCACGTGCGCGTGAGGCTGTTCGCGGCGCTGCGGGAGCGCGCCGGCTCCGGGAGCGTCGAGATCGAGCTCCCGGACGGCGCTCGGCTCGGGGACGTCTGGCCCCTCCTCGGGCTCGGCGACGAGCCCGAGGGGCTGCTATACGCCGTCAACCGCGAGTACGCGGCCTCGGAGACGCGGCTCTCCGAGGGCGACGAGGTCGCGGTGATCCCGCCCGTCTCAGGAGGCGCGTTCCGGCTCTCGGAGACGCCGCTCTCGGTCGAGGACGCCGTTGCCGAGGTGCGGGCGGACGAGGCCGGGGCGATCGCCACCTTCGTCGGCACGACCCGGAGGCGCTCACGTGACCGCGAGGTCCTGCACCTCGAGTACGAGGCCTACGAGGGGATGGCCGAGGAGGTCATGGTCGAGCTGGCCGAGGACCTGACGCGGCGCCACGAGCTGTGCGCAGTCGCGATCCACCATCGCGTGGGTCGTGTCGACATCGGCGAGACGAGCGTCGTCATCGCCGTCTCCGCACCGCATCGCGCGGCTGCGCTCGCCGCCTGCCGCGAGGCGATCGACGAGCTGAAGGTCACCGTCCCGCTGTGGAAGAAGGAGCTCTACGTGGGCGGCGAGGAGTGGATCGGACGCGGCTCGTGACGTGCGAGGGCCGGTAGCCGCTCGAGGAGGCGCGGACTATCGTCGGCCCGTGGAGTACCAGCTCAGGATCTACACGGTGCGGGCCGGCGAGATGGAGGACTGGCTCGACGAGTGGCGACGGCACGTGCTGCCGCTGCGGCGGACGTTCGGCTTCGAGGTCGTTGGCCCGTGGGTGACCGAAGAAGAGGACCGGTTCGTGTGGATCCTCGGCCACGAGGGCGAGCCTGGATGGGCCGCGGCGGACGCCGCCTACTACGAGTCGGAGGAGCGGAAGTCCCTCCAGCCCGATCCCGCGCGGCACCTCGCGGGCGTCGAGACCTGGATGATGCGCTCGCCCTAGCTTGCCGCCCGCGGGCGGCCGCCACGACCCGCTCGGTTACAACTAGGACGTGAGCGACCCTCGTTCGGA
>DASSCD010000080.1:0-2995 GCA_035698005.1 Gaiellaceae bacterium
TCCTCGAGGTCCTTGTAGACCTGGAAGAAGTGCTCGACCTCGTTCCGCAGCTCGGCGGGGATGTCGTGCACGTCCGAGACGCGCATCCAGGCGGTGTCCTTCAACGGGACGCAGATGATCTTCTCGTCCGGTCCCTTCTCGTCGGCCATGTGGAAGACGCCGACCACCCGGACGCGGATCCGGCAGCCGGGGAACGTCGGCTCCCCGACGAGCACGAGCGCGTCCAGCGGGTCGCCGTCCTCGCCGAGCGTGCCCTCGATGAAGCCGTAGTCGGCCGGGTAGGCCATCGACGTGAACAGGCGCCGGTCGAGCACGATCGCGCCGAGCTCCTCGTCCAGCTCGTACTTGTTCCGCGAGCCCGACGGCACCTCGACGAAGACCACGACGTCCTCGGCCACGAGCGGAGGCTATCGTTGCCCGGCGTGGCGGGCGTCCGCGAGAAGGTGCTCGAGTTCGCGCTCTCGCTCCCGGAGGCGAGCGAGGACCATCCGTGGGGCGAGGACGTGGCGAAGGTGCGAGGCAAGATCTTCGTCTTCTGCGGCCCGCCGGGCTCGCGGCGCATGACGGTGAAGCTCGACGAGTCCCACGCGCACGCGCTCTCGGTCGCCGGCGCCGAGCGAACGGGCTACGGGCTCGGGGCGTCGGGCTGGGTCACCGTGCCGCTCCGGGCCGAGGGCGTGAGCATCGCGCTGCTGCGCGACTGGGTCGAGGAGAGCTACCGCATCGTGGCGCCGAAGCGCCTGCTCGCCGAGCTCGACGCGCGCTAGGCGGCGAGGGCGCGGAGGTCGTCGACCGTCGAGCCGAGGAGCGTGTCGCGCAGGTCGAAGAGGCCGGCCCAGAGCGACGAGCGGTCCGGCGCCGCGTCCATGCTCGCCGCGGTCGCGAGGCCCTGGAGCGCGCGCACGAGGACGGCCAGCTCGAGGTAGACGGCCGCGACCCGGTTCGGGCAGGCGCGCACGCCCGCGCGATCGAGGACGGGACGCCATTCGACGAGCTCTCCCGGCCCCGGCCCGGCGTACCAGGAGCGGCCCTCGGCGAGCTCCGGCTCCAGCTCGAGCAGGTAGCGGGACAGCGGCTGCTCGAGACCGGCGAGCGCGGTCTCCACGCGGTCCGCCGCCCGCCGCAGCGCCGCCTCGCGCGCTCCAGGGGTCGCGGGGACCGCGTCCCCCCTCCCCCAGCGCTCGAGGAGCCGGCAGAACGCGAGCGCGGCCACCTCGCAGGCTCGGAGCTGCCGGACGAGCCGTGCCGCGGTGAGGCTGCTCGCCGCGTTCCCTTCGATGACCTCGTCCCAGCCGGCCATCAGACCTCGATGACGACGGGGAGCACCATCGGCCGCCGCCGCGTGCGGTCGTACACGATCTGCCCGACCGCGTCGTGGATGTGCTCCTGCAGGAGCTTGATCTCCGTCGCGTGCTCGTTCGCGAGCTCGCGGACGACGCGGTCCGCCTCGTCGCGCAGCTCGTCGAGCAGCTCTTCCGTCTCGCCGAGGCCGCGTGCGATGAGCTCCGGCGGAGCGATCTCTCCTCCGTTCGCCGAGCTCAGGGTCGTGACGACGATGAGGACGCCGTCGTCGGCGAGCCGCCGGCGGTCGCGGAGGGCGACGTCCTGGACGTCGCCGACGCGCAGCCCGTCGACGAAGGTGACGCCGGCCTCCACGCGGTCGACGAGGCGAGCGCCGCCCCGCGCGAGCTCCACGACGGAGCCGTTGTCCGCGATCAGGATCCGCTCCTCGGGGACGCCCGCTTCGCGCGCGAGCTTCGCGTGCGCCGCGAGCATGCGGTACTCGCCGTGGATCGGCATCACATGGCGCGGCCGCAACAGCGAGAGCATCGTCCGCAGCTCCTCCTGGCAGGCGTGGCCGGAGACGTGCACGGGCGCGATCTCCTCGTGCAGCACCTCGGCGCCCGCGCGGGCGAGCTGGTTGATCGAGTCGTGGACGCGGAGCTCGTTGCCGGGGACCGGCTTCGCGGAGATGATCACCGTGTCGCCCGGCTCGATCGTGAGCGCCTTGTGGTCGCCGTAGGCGATGCGGGTCAGCGCTGACATCGGCTCGCCCTGACTCCCGGTGCAGAGCACGAGGACGCGGCCGGGCGGGAGCTGCGACGCCTCGTCCGGGCTCACGAGGGCGTCCTCGGGCAGCGAGACGTACCCGAGGTTTCGCGCGATGTTGAGGTTCTTGCGCATCGAGCGTCCGATGACGGCCACCTTGCGCCCGCACTCGACGGCGACATCGGCCGCCTGCTGCATGCGATGGATGTTCGACGCGAACGAGGCGACGAGGATGCGGCCGGAGCGGAGCGGGAAGAGCGTCCGGAACGCCTCCCCCACGAGACGCTCGGAGCCGGTGTTGCCGGGCCGCTCGGCGTTCGTCGAGTCCCCGAGGAGCAGGTCGACGCCGCGGTTGCCGATCTCGGCGAGCTTGCCGACGTCGGTCTTGAGCCCGTCGACCGGGGTGTGGTCGAGCTTCCAGTCTCCGGTGTGCACGACGCGCCCAGCCCCGGTCTCGATCACGAGGGCGACCGAGTCGGGGATCGAGTGCGCGACGCGGACGAGCTCGAGTCGGAACGGGCCCAGGTCGAGCGGGTCGTCACCCGGCTCCGCTTCGACGAGCTCGGTCGCCTGCCCCACGCCGTGCTCGTCGAGCTTCGACTTCACGAGCGCCAGCGTCAGCCGGGTCGAGACGACCGCCTCGACCTCGACCTCGCGCAGGAGGTAGGGAAGGCCGCCGACGTGGTCTTCGTGACCGTGCGTCAGGACGACCGCGCGGACCTTGCGCCCCTGCAGGTACCCGACGTCGGGCAGGAGGAGGTCGACGCCCAGGTGCTCGTCCCGCGGGAACGCGAGCCCCGCGTCCACGACGAGGATCTCGCCCGCGGTCTCGTACACGGTCATGTTCTTGCCGACCTCGCCCAGGCCGCCGAGCGGGATGATCCGCAGCGCGTCGCTCATCACCTGAGTCTATGTGTCGTTACAGCGGGAACACGTCGACGGCGAA
>DASSCD010000081.1:0-7615 GCA_035698005.1 Gaiellaceae bacterium
ACGCTGCTCAACTGCCTCTCCGGCCTCGACGCGATCGACGGCGGTGAGGTGCTGATCGAGGGGACGCCGCTCTCGGAGATGTCGGACCGCGAGCGGACCGACTACCGCGCCCGCCGGATGGGCTTCGTGTTCCAGTTCTACAACCTGATGCCTGTGCTGACGGCGGCCGAGAACGTCGAGCTGCCGTTGCTGCTCGCGCGTGCCGACGCCGACGAAGCGCGACGCCGCGCGGTCGACGCGCTCGACCTCGTCGGGCTCGCTGGCCGTGCGGGGCATGTCCCCGACGCCCTGTCCGGCGGCGAGCGCCAGCGGGTGACAATCGCGCGCTCGCTCGTCAACGACCCGGCGATCGTGTGGGCAGACGAGCCGACGGGCGACCTCGACTCGGAGAACGCAGAAGAGATCGTCGAGCTCATGCGCCGGCTCAACGTCGAGCGCGGCCTGACCTTCCTGATCGTGACGCACGACATCGCGGTCGGGCGCAAGACCGACCGGATCGTGCGCATGGTCGACGGCGAGGTCCGCGGCGAGGAACGAGTGGGGGTGAGGTGACCATGGTGGTTCGCGCGACGGAAGCGGAGATCGACGTCGTCCGGAAGAGCCCGGACGACGCGATCGCGATGTTCGAGGACTCCGTGCTCCCGGCCCTGCGCGAGCAGGACGGGTACGAGGGCTGCTACGTGCTGCTCTCCGAGGAGGGGAAGATGCTCGTCCTCTCGTTCTGGGAGAACAGGCAGGCGGCTCGCGAGACCCGGCAGTCCGGGTTCTACGAGCAGCAGGTGGCGAAGTTCACCGACCTCGTGCTCTACCGGCAACAGCCGGGACGCGAGATGTACGACGTGGTCGTCGCCGAGGCACCGCAGGCGGCGGTCGCCTAGGGAGGGGCCGTGCGCGAGGTCTTCGGCGTCCCCGTCGACACCCTGCTCGTCGTCCTCGCGATCGCGCTCGCGGTCGCGCTCGGCGCCCTCGCCCTCCTGGCCCTCCGCAACCGCGTCCTCATGCGGCTCGCCGTGCGGAACGTCGGCCGGCGGCGGGCGCGGAGCGCCCTGATCGTCGTCGGGCTCCTGCTCGGCACCGCCATCATCGCGGCCGCGCTCGTCACCGGCGACACGATGAACAACACGATCCGCGCGAGCGCGGTCGACACGCTCGGGACGACGGACGAGACGATCGCACCCAGGGGCGCCGTCGACGACATCCCGGGCGCGCTCGGCTCGGCGACCGGCACCGTCTGGCTCCCGCAGACGACCGTCGCCGAGGTCGAGCGCGCGCTCGCCTCCTCGGGTCTGGCGGACGGGGTCACGGGTGCGATCGTCGACCAGGTGGCCGTCCAGGCGCCGACGGCACGCCGGAGCGAGCCGAGCGTCGTGCTCTTCGCCGCGGATCCGGCTCGTATGGACGGGTTCTCACCGATCGTCGGGTCGGGCGGCGAGCATCTCTCGCTCGGCGACCTCGGGGCGGGGGAGGTCTTCCTCAACCGCAAGGCGGCGGACAAGCTGCACGTCGAGCCCGGAGACGGGGTCGTCGTCTACGCCGGCGGCGCCGAGCCGCAGACGACGAGCGTGCGCGACGTCGTTCGCTTCGACGGTGCGGGCAGCGCCGACGCCGCCCTGCTCGTCCCGCTCCAGCGCGCGCAGCAGCTCTTCGACCATCCGGGCGAGATCCGCGCGGTGCTCGTCTCGAACCGCGGCGGCGTGACCTCCGGCGCGGCGCTCACCGACGACGTGGTCACGACGCTCCAGCCGCTGGCGCGCCGGCTCGGCCTCGAGGTGACACCGGTGAAGCAGGACGCGATCGACTTCGCGGACGAGATGGGAGCGACCTTCACCGCCTTCTTCACGACGTTCGGGATGTTCTCGATCGCGGCCGGGATCCTGCTGATCTTCCTCATCTTCGTCATGCTCGCCGCGGAGCGCCGCGGGGAGCTGGGCATCGCCCGTGCGATCGGGACGCGGCGCGGTCACCTCGTCGAGATGTTCACGTTCGAGGGTGCCGCCTACGACCTGCTGGCGGCGGCGGTGGGGGCGCTCCTGGGCGCGGTCTTCGCGCTCGGGATGGTCGTCGTCATGGCGAACGCTTTCAGCGCGGCCGACGCCGACGAGGGCCTGCAGATCGACTTCGCGGTCTCGTGGCGCAGCCTCGTCGTCGCGTTTGCCATGGGGCTCCTGCTCACCCTCCTCGTCGTCGCGGTGTCCGCGTGGCGCGTGAGCGTGATGACGATCGCCGCGGCGATTCGCGGACTCCCCGAGCCGGCGCAGCCGAGGCGCCGCCGCCGGCTCGTGCTCGCCGTCGCCGGGCTCGCGCTCGGCGGGTTGCTCGTGTACGCCGGCCTCTCGGGCGACCAGTCGACGCCCTTCAACCTCGGCATGTCGCTGGCGCTGATGAGCCTCGTTCCGCTGCTCCGGCTCGCCGGCGTCTCCGAGCGCATCGCCTTCACCGCCTGCGGGCTCGCGGTCGTCGTCTTCCTCATGCTCCCCTGGCGGTGGCAGGAGGCGGTGTTCGGGCAGCTCGGAGGCGACTTCTCGACGTGGATCGTCGCGGGCCTGCTCATCGTCGTCGGGACGGTGTGGGTGATCGTCTACAACGCCGATCTCCTGCTTGGCGCCGTCAACCGCGTCTTCGGGCGCATCAAGGCCCTCGCTCCCGTTCTCCGCATGTCGATGGCCTACCCGCTGCGGGCGCGGTTCCGCACGGGCACGACGCTCGCGATGTTCACGCTCGTCGTCTTCACGCTCGTGACGGGCTCCGCGGCGAACGGCTCCTTCGTACATGCGATCGGAGTCGAGGACTACGGCGGCGGCTTCGACGTCCGGGCGGGCACCGTCGGCTCGGCACCGGTCGAGGACATGGCCGCGGCGCTGGAGCGGGCGCCGGGGATCCGTGCCTCCGACGTCGCATACGTCGGCAGCCAGTCCGTCCTCGCGGTCGAGGCGAAGCAGGTCGACGCCGCCCGCCCCTACGAGACGTACCTCGTCCGGGGCCTCGACTCCTCGTTCCTCGAGCACACGACGTTCGGCTTCGGGCAGCTCGCGCGAGGCTACGACTCGGCGCAGGAGGTCTGGGAGGCCTTGCGCACGACGCCGGATCTCGCGATCGTCGACGCGACGGTCGCGCCGCGCCGCGACAGCTTCGGCTTCGGTGCGGCGCCCGACTTCGCCCTCAGCGGGTTCCTGTTCGAGGAGGGCACGTTCGACCCGATCCCCGTCCAGGTGCTCGACAAGCAGACGGGCCGGACGAGGAAGCTGACGGTGATCGGCATCCTCAAGGACTCCGCGCCGCTCGAGATGCTCGGGATCACGACCTCGCAGGACACGCTCTCGACGGCCTTCCCGGGTCGCACGCGGCCGACGATCCACTACTTCGGCCTCGCCTCCGGGGTCGACCCGGAGGACATGGCCGCGACGCTCGAGTCCGTCTTTCTCCGGAACGGGCTGGACGCGGAGTCCATCCAACAGGTCGTCGACGACGTGGTCGCCGCGAACATGACCTTCAACCGGCTGATCCAGGGGTTCCTGGGCCTCGGGCTGCTCGTCGGGGTCGCCGCGCTCGGGGTGATCAGCGCGCGCGCCGTCGTCGAGCGACGCCAGCAGATCGGGGTCATGCGCGCGATCGGCTTCCGGCGCGAGATGGTGCAGGCCGCCTTCATCCTCGAGTCGTCGTTCGTCGCGCTGACGGCGATCGTCGTCGGGACGGCCCTCGGGCTCCTGCTCGCCTGGAACATCATCGACGACACGCGGCGGCAGCCGAGCTGGTCGGGCATGAGCCTGTACGTGCCCTGGGCGAACCTCCTGCTCGTCTTCGCCGTCGTGTACGCGGTCGCGCTGCTCGCGACGCTCGCGCCCGCGATCCGCGCGTCGCGGATCCGGCCGGCCGAGGCGCTCCGCTACCAGTAGCCAGGGCTAGACTCGGCGTATGGCGAAGGCTCCGGCGCTGATCGGCGGGTTCGAGCTTCCGGCAGGCCCGCGGCTCCCACGGATCGGCTCCGTGGACGCCGTCGCGCTCGAGGAGCGCGCGGCGACGCTCGCGAAGCGGTCGATCAAGCGCGAGTCGAAGCTGCAGGCGCTCGATCTCGCGGTGCGCATGATGGACCTGACGACCCTCGAGGGGCAGGACACGCCCGGGAAGGTCGCCGCCCTCTGCTCGAAGGCGATGCGGCCTGACCCGAGCGACCTGAGCGTGCCGTCGGTGGCCGCGGTGTGCGTCTACCCGAACCTCGTCGCGACCGCGAAGGAGCGGGTCGCCGGCAGCGGCGTGAAGGTCGCCTCGGTCGCGACCGCGTTCCCCTCTGGGCAGAGCCCGATCGAGATCAAGGTGGCCGAGACCCGTGCCGTCGTCGAGCTCGGCGCGGACGAGGTCGACATGGTGATCGACCGCGGCGCCTTCCTCTCGGGGCGGTACTCGCGGGTGTACGACGAGATCGTGCGGGTGAAGGAGGCCTGCGGTGAGGCGCACCTGAAGGTGATCCTGGAGACGGGCGAGCTCGGGACCTACGACAACGTGCGCCGCGCGTCGCTGCTCGCGATCGCCGCCGGCGCGGACTTCGTGAAGACCTCCACGGGCAAGATCAGCCCGGCCGCGACGCTCCCGGTGGCCCTGTGCATGATGGAGGTCGTCCGCGACGTGCACGCGGAGACCGGGCACAAGGTGGGGATCAAGACGGCGGGCGGGATCCGCGCGTCCAAGCAGGCGGTGCAGTACCTCGTGACGCTGTACGAGACGCTCGGGCCGGAGTGGATGACGCCCGACCTTTTCCGCTTCGGCGCCTCGTCGCTCCTGAACGACGTCCTCATGCAGATCCGCAAGGAGCGCACGGGGCGGTACCAGTCCCACGACTACTTCACCATCGACTGATGGCCCAGGTCGAGAAGCGCCAGTCCTCCGCGCCCGCCACGATGGAGTGGGAGTACGCGCCCGCCCCCGAGGCGCGCGACCTCGTCTCGATCCGCGAGCGCTACGGGCTCTTCGTCGGGGGCGAGGAGGTCGAGCCGCTCTCGGGCACGTGGTTCCCGTCGATCTCGCCCTCGACCGAGGAGCCGCTCTTCGAGGTCGCGCAGGCCGGCGCCGAGGACGTCGAGGCCGCAGTGTCGTCCGCGCGCGGGGCCTTCGAGGACGACTGGTCCGGGCTCGCCGCCTCCGAACGCGCGAAGTACCTCTTCCGGATCGCGCGCATCCTGCAGGAGCGCTCGCGCGAGCTGGCGGTCGCGGAGTCCCTGGACGGCGGCAAGCCGATCCGCGAGTCCCGGGACGTGGACATCCCGCTCGCGGCGGCGCACTTCTTCTACTACGCGGGCTGGGCCGACAAGCTCGAGTACGCGTACCCCAACCGGCGCCCGCGCCCGCTCGGCGTCGCGGCGCAGATCATCCCCTGGAACTTCCCGCTGCTCATGCTCTCGTGGAAGATCGCGCCCGCGCTCGCCTGCGGGAACACCGTCGTGCTCAAGCCGGCGGAGACGACGCCACTCACCGCGATGCTCTTCGCGGAGATCTGCCGCCAAGCGGAGCTCCCGCCGGGGGTCGTCAATCTCGTCACCGGCGACGGCGAGACGGGCGGCCACCTCGTCCGCTCCGAGGGGATCGACAAGGTCGCGTTCACCGGCTCGACCGAGGTCGGGAAGCTGATCATGCGCGAGCTCGCCGGCCGCGACGTGCGGCTGACGCTCGAGCTCGGGGGCAAGGCTGCGAACATCGTCTTCGACGACGCGGCGCTCGACCAGGCGGTCGAGGGGATCGTCAACGGCATCTACTTCAACCAGGGCCACGTCTGCTGCGCGGGCTCGCGGCTGCTCGTGCAGGAGTCGATCTACGAGCCGCTCCTCGACAAGCTCAAGCGGCGCCTCACGACCCTCCGCGTCGGCGACCCGCTGGACAAGAACACCGACGTGGGCGCGATCAACTCCAAGGCGCAGCTCGAGAAGATCCGGGAGCTCGTGGCGAGCGGGGAGGAGGAGGGCGCCGAGATCTACCAGCCCCCATGCGACCTTCCCGAACGCGGCTACTGGTTCGTGCCGACGCTCTTCACGAACGTCGCGCAGAGCTACCGCATCGCGCAGGAGGAGATCTTCGGGCCGGTGCTCTCGGTGCTCACCTTCCGGACGCCGGAGGAGGCGATCGAGAAGGCGAACAACACGCCGTACGGCCTGTCCGCGGGCGTGTGGACGGAGAAGGGCTCGCGCATCCTGTGGATGGTCGAGCGTCTCCGCGCCGGAGTCGTGTGGGCGAACACGTTCAACCGCTTCGACCCGTCCTCGCCCTTCGGCGGCTACCGCGAGTCCGGGTTCGGGCGCGAGGGCGGCCGGCACGGGCTGGAGCCGTACCTGAGGTTCGACGAGTGACCACCGCTCGCCTCCGGCCCGCGGTCCCGGGGGAAACCATGTTTCCCGCGGGTGCCTCGTTCTTCTCGAGAGCGCGGGGAACTTCCCGGTTCCCCGCACCCCTCCCCGTTCACCGCGCCGAGGGGCCGGCACGGTGAGCGACAGGCTCCCCGTCCGCAAGACGTACAAGCTGTACCTCGGGGGCGCGTTTCCCCGCTCCGAGTCGGGGCGCACCTACGAGGCGGAGGGCCAGAACGTCGCACGCGCGTCCCGGAAGGACGCCCGCGACGCCGTCCGTGCAGCCCGGGCGGCGGTCCCTGCGTGGTCCGGGCTCACCGCGTACAACCGTGGCCAGGTGCTCTACCGTCTCGCCGAGATGATGGAGGCGCGTGCCTCCGACCTCGAGCGCGTCAGCTCCGGTCGCGACGAGGTCGAAGCGGCGATCGACCGGGTGATCTGGTACGCGGGTTGGGCCGACAAGCTCTCGCAGGTGCTCGGCGGCGCGAACCCGGTGGCGGGCCCGTACTTCGACTTCACGGTGCCGGAGCCGACCGGGGTCGTCGCCGTGCTGGCGCCGGACGAGCCGCCGCTCGGAGGGCTCGTGTCGCGCATCGTCCCCGCACTCGTCGGCGGCAACACCGTCGTCGCCGTCGCCTCCGAGGCACACCCGCTGGCGGCGATCGAGCTCGCCGAGGCGATCGCGACCGCGGACGTCCCCGCCGGCGCCGTCAACGTCCTCACCGGCTTCCGGGCCGAGCTCGCGCCCTGGCTTGCCGGGCACATGGACGTGAACGCGATCGACCTCACCGGCGCCGACGGCGGCAGCGCGGAGCTCGAGAAGCTCGCCGCGGAGAACGTCAAGCGCGTCGTGCGCTCGTCGCCCGATGCGCAGAGCCCGTGGGAGATCGAGTCGTTCCTCGAGTTGAAGACGGTCTGGCACCCGATCGGCCTTTGAGGCCGTGAGCGAGCGCCTCGCCGAGTACGCCTCGCGCGGCGGGGACGCGAGCGAGCGCCTCGTCTTCGGCGACGCGACGATTCTCGTCCGGGTCCCGGCACAGGCGACCGGGGGCGCGTTCGCGCTCCTGGAGGAGGTCCCGCCGCTCGTCGACACTCCGCTCCACGTCCATCGCGACGAGGACGAGCTCTTCTACGTGCTCGAGGGGGAGCACGTCTACCAGGTGGGCGCCGAGGAGCACCGGGTGGGGCCGGGCGGCCTGGTCTTCGCGCCGCGTGGCCTTCCGCACTCGCAGCGGCGCGTCGTTCCGGGCGAGGGGAGACAGCTCGTGCTCGTGACTCCGGGCGGC